>JAAYLO010000201.1 GCA_012521855.1 Halanaerobiaceae bacterium | reverse complement strand
ATCGATGCAAGAGAGAAGGAATTGATGGAAGCTGTAATAAATAAAAAGGTAATCGGCGTAAATTTACCATATAGGGATTATATCAGACGGAGAATGATGACTGCCATGCTTGAGGTGATTTTAAAAATTCATTGTAGCGGGGAGGAGGGGTGAAAAATTGAACTGTCAACGTTGCAATATAAGGAAGGCTACTGTTCATTTGACTAAAATAGTTAATAATGAAAAGACAGAAGCATATCTATGTGAAGAATGTGCCAGGGAGACAGGGCAATTGCCTTTTAGCGGAGGTAACCCTTTCGCATTTCAGAATTTGCTGCAGGGGATATTAAGTCCAGAGCTTGATTCATTTGAACAATACCAACAGAAACTTGAATGTGATAAATGCGGTCTGAGCTATAGAGATTTTACCCAAAAAGGTTTATTTGGTTGTGCAAATTGTTATGATACCTTTAGTGAACAGATTGAACCGATTTTTAAGCGGGTTCATGGAAATACCCTGCATAATGGTAAAGTTCCCGGAAGAAGAGGCGGAACTCTTAGAATAAAACGTGAAATTGAAGAACTCAGGGAGGAAATGCAAAGGGCAGTTTTTTGCGAGGACTTTGAAAAGGCAGCTGAAATCAGAGATAAGATAAAGGAACTTGAAGAAAAAGAAAAAAAACAAAAACAGGGGTGAGGAAGATTATGGGTGAGGAGAATAAAGCATATAGCAGTTTATCCCACTGGATTTCTGGAGATGGTCCGGATAGTGAAATAGTAATGAGCAGCAGAATAAGACTTGCCCGTAACCTGAAAGACTTTGTGTATCCGAATATCGCTGACACTGAAAGCAGGAAAAAGGTATCTGAAGCTGTGAAAGATGCATTAACTTCTGAGGATCTGTGTCTGCATTATATACAGATGTCAGATTTACCCGAACTGGAGAGGGAATTGTTGGTGGAAAAACATCTAGTCAGTCCCATTCATGCAGAAAATGGTACAGGAAAGGATGTTTTTATAGATGATAAGGAATCAATAAGTATTATGGTAAATGAAGAAGACCATATCAGATTACAGGTTCTAAAACCAGGAATGCAGTTAAATAAAGCCTGGGAAATTGCCAGTGAAATTGATGACAGACTGGAGCAGAAACTGGATTTTGCTTTTTCTGAAAGATGGGGTTATCTTACAGCCTGTCCTACAAATGTAGGTACAGGACTCCGGGCTTCAGTGATGGTTCATTTACCGGCACTGAATTTCACAAATAATGCTGCTAAATTATTGAGTGCTGTTTCCCGGCTTGGACTGGCAATAAGGGGATTGTACGGTGAAGGAAGTGAATCCATCGGCAATATCTATCAGATATCAAACCAGGTTACTCTCGGCCATACAGAAATGGATATAATTGAAAACCTCAATAGTGTTACCAGTGAGATTATTAATCAGGAGAAGAAAGCCCGAGAAGGATTGATGAATGATATAAAGGTAAAAGACAGGATCAGGAGGTCTTATGGTGTGCTGCGCTATGCATATCAGATCTCCAGTGAGGAGGCTATGAATCTAATTTCACATGTTAGATTAGGTATAGATATGGGCATAATAAATGATGTAGATCCCAGGGTATTAGGTGAACTGATGATTTTGATCAGGCCTGCACATATTCAGAAAATACACGGCAGGGAACTTGATATAGTTGAAAGGGACATTAAGAGAGCAGAACTAATTCAAAACCGCTTAAGTATATAAAATAAGATTATATAAAAGGGGTGATATAATGTTTGGAAGATTTACAGAAAGAGCAAGGAAAGTATTGAGTCTTGCCGAACAGGCTGCTATAAGTTTATATCATAATTATGTTGGGACAGAACATATTCTTTTAGGGTTAGTGAAAGAAGGCCAGGGAGTTGCTGCCAGGGTTCTGGCTGATGCCGGGATAACTGAGGATAAGGTTCTTTCGATGATCAGGAAGATTATCGGGGAAGGAAAATCACAGGTTGAAAGGCCGGTAAGCCTTACTCCGAGAAGCAAAAAAATCCTTAACCTGTCCATGGATGAAGCCAGGAGGCTTGGGCATAATTATATAGGTACTGAGCACCTTCTTCTGGGATTAATTAGAGAGGGTGAAGGTGTAGCGGTCAGGATATTGGTTGAGCTGGGCGGAGATCTGAATTATATTCAGAACCAGATTATTGAATTACTTGGAGGACAGAATAATATGGAGCAGCAGGTGGGGGAAAAGACTACGGATACCCCTAACCTGGATGAATACAGTAGAGATCTCACAAAAATGGCCCGCGAGGGAAAACTGGATCCTGTTATTGGAAGAGATAAAGAAATAGAAAGGGTAGTACAGATATTGAGCCGGCGGACGAAGAACAACCCGGTATTAATAGGTGAACCTGGTGTTGGTAAAACAGCTATTGCTGAAGGATTAGCCCAGAGAATAATTTCCGATAATGTACCAGAGATTCTTTTGAATAAAAGAGTTGTTGCCCTGGATTTAAGCTCCATTGTAGCAGGTTCAAAATACAGGGGAGAATTTGAGAAAAGACTAAAAGGGGTTATAAATGATATTACGAAGAGCGGAAATATAATATTATTTATTGATGAACTTCATACTCTGGTTGGAGCAGGAGCTGCTGAAGGAGCAATAGATGCATCTAATATATTAAAACCTGCTCTGGCAAGAGGAGAACTGCAGGCAATCGGTGCTACAACTCTTGATGAATACAGAAAATATATAGAAAAAGACGCTGCCCTGGAAAGGAGATTTCAACCTGTCCTGGTTGAGGAAACGACACCTGAAGAAACTGAGGAAATCTTGAAGGGCTTGCGTGATGCCTATGAGGCACATCATAAAGTAGCTATTACTGATGAAGCAATTAAGGCTGCTGTTGATATGTCCCATCGTTATATTACTGACCGTTTTCTGCCGGATAAAGCTATTGATTTGATTGATGAAGCTGCTTCCAGGGTCCGCTTGAGCAGTAATACCAGACCGCCGGAATTGAAAGAACTCAATAAAAAATTGGAGAATCTGCAGAAAGAAAAAGAATCAGCTGTAAAAAATCAGGAATTTGAGAAGGCTGCCGAGTTGAGAGACCAGGAAAAGGAAATTCAGACAAAGCTGGAAGAATTGAAAGAAAACTGGCAGCAGAATAAGGGTATAAGCGAAAGTGCTGTTACTGTTGATGATATTGCCCATATTGTTTCCAGCTGGACCGGAATACCGGTAACCAAACTGGAAGAGGCAGAAACCGATAAGTTGTTAAGACTGGAAGATGAGCTTCATAAAAGGGTTATTGGGCAGGATGAGGCTATCACAGCAGTTTCTCAGGCTGTAAGAAGGGCGAGAGCAGGCTTAAAAGATCCCAAAAGACCCATCGGATCATTCATTTTTCTCGGCCCTACCGGTGTTGGAAAAACAGAACTGGCCAGGGCACTGGCAGAAGCAATGTTTGATGATGAGGATGCCATGATCAGAATAGATATGTCAGAATACATGGAAAAACATTCAGTTTCAAGAATGATTGGTTCTCCTCCGGGATATGTGGGTCATGAGGAAGGCGGACAGTTAACTGAGCCTGTCAGAAGAAGACCATATTCAGTAGTATTATTTGATGAGATAGAAAAGGCTCATCCAGATGTATTTAATATTTTGCTGCAAATACTGGAAGATGGACAGTTGACAGATACACATGGCCGGAAGGTTGATTTTAAAAATACCATAGTAATCATGACTTCTAATGTTGGAGCTAATTTGATTGAAAAGGAAGCAACAATGGGCTTTAAGACCCAGGCTGATGAAAAATCCGAATATGAAAATATGAAAGAAAAAGTAATGAGTGAACTGAAGAGAACCTTCAGGCCGGAATTTCTAAACAGGGTAGATGAAACCATTGTATTCCATGCCTTAAGTAAAGATCATATGAAAGAAATTGTTGATTTGATGTTGAATGATTTACGTAATAGATTAGAGGAAAAAGATATAGAACTTGAGCTTACAGAAGAAGCAAAGAATCTGATAGTCGAAGATGGTTATGATCCGCAATATGGAGCCAGGCCTTAAAGAAGAAGTATTCAGCGGCTGCTTGAAAACCCAATCTCAGAGAAGATATTGGATGGAAGTATCAGGACGGGGAGCAAGCTCCGAATTGAAGAAAAAGAGGGTAAATTGATATTCAGTTCTTAGGGGAAATATCATTACTATTCCTTGTAAAATGATGCTAAAAATGATATAATTAATTATACAAAAGCATTTTGTGAGGAATCAATAAATGGCTATCAATAAATGTATTTATATATGTGCTGAATGTGGCTACAATAGTTCGAAGTGGATGGGGCGTTGTCCGCAATGCAGTTCCTGGAATTCATTTCAGGAAGAAGCAGTTACAAATAAAGGAAAGCAGAACCCTGCCATTAGAAACGAAGTATGTCCCATTACAGAGATTGAAAGCAGTGTAAGCTCCCGCTATAAAACAGGGATACAGGAATTTGACCGGGTTCTGGGCGGCGGTATTGTAAGAGGTTCTTTGATATTAATAGGAGGAGCCCCTGGTATCGGTAAATCTACCTTGATACTTCAGGCGGCTTCCCTTTTTAGTAGTAAGTACGGGAAGGTTTTGTATATTTCTGGCGAAGAATCTCCTGTTCAAATAAAAATCCGGGCAAAACGTTTACAGGTAATTAATGATGAATTATATATACTGTCGGAAACCAATCTTGAGCAAATAATTGCACACCTGAATCGGGATAAATACAATCTTGTTATAATTGATTCTATTCAAACAGTCCGGGCTCCAGGCCTGGATGGAGCTCCCGGCAGTGTTTCACAGGTAAAGGAAATCACGAATAAGCTGATGGAAATTGCTAAAACTGAGGATGTACCTATAATATTAATAGGCCACGTAACAAAAGAAGGAGAGTTGGCCGGGCCGAGAGTTCTGGAACATCTGGTTGATACAGTTTTGCAGTTTGAAGGTGAGAGAAGCTATTCTTATAGATTGCTCCGTGCTGTCAAAAACCGTTTTGGTTCTACAAATGAGGTAGGGGTTTTTGAGATGATGGATACAGGAATGGAAGAAGTCTTGAATCCCTCACAGCTATTCCTCGAGGAGCGGCCTGTTGATGTTTCGGGTTCGGTGATAGTTCCGGTTATTGAGGGGAGCCGTCCCCTATTGATTGAAGTTCAGGCACTGGTCTCTCCGGCTGCCTTTTCTGTACCGCAGAGGGTGTCCAGTGGTGTGGATTATAAGCGTGTCACCATGTTAATTGCTGTTCTTGAGAAAAAATTAGGTATTAATTTTCAGGCGAAAGATGTACATATAAATATTACCGGCGGTTTTTATATTGATGAACCTGCACTGGATCTGGGTATTATTTCTGCTATTATTTCCAGCCATAAAGATAAATCTCTGCCTGTAAATATGGCAGCAGCAGGAGAGGTCGGCCTTGCAGGCGAAGTCAGGGCTATAAGTAATATAAGTGAACGGATCAGTGAGCTAAAAAAACTGGGTTATACCAGGATAATTATACCAAAGGGCAGCATGAAGGGCCTTAACTTTGATCCAGAATTAGATATAGTTGGAATTAAGAGTATCCATGAACTATATAAAATAATATGTGAGGTGGGGTGATAAATGGATAAAGATTCGAAACTAATGGAAGTCTTAAAAATGGTTGCACCGGGTACTGCATTGCGGGAAGGCCTGGAAAATGTCCTTAGAGCAAAAACTGGCGGCTTAATTGTTGTGGGCGATAGCGAAGAGGTATTGGGAATAGTAGATGGGGGTTTTAATCTTAATGCTGAACTGACACCTTCCCGTTTATATGAACTGGCCAAGATGGACGGAGCATTGGTCCTGAATGATAATGCTGACAGGATTCTCTGTGCAAACGCACAGCTGATACCTGATCCCACTCTTCCGTCTGATGAGACCGGGACCAGGCACCGCACAGCAGAGAGGGTCGCCAAACAAACCGGAAAACTGGTTATAGCAATCTCTCAGCGCAGGGATATTATTTCACTCTACCTTGGGAATCATAAACATGTTCTGGAAGATATAAGGGTTATTTTGTCCAAGGCAAACCAGGCAGTCCAGACCCTGGAAAAGTACCGGAATGTTCTGGATCAGGCCTTGACCAATCTGGCTGCTCTTGAGTTTGAAGATCTGGTTACTATCTCTGATGTAGTAACTGTTATACAGAGAGCAGAGATGGTAATTAAAATTGAGAGGGAGATAAAAAGATATATCGATGAATTAGGTACTGAAGGACGCCTGATTAATATGCAGCTGCAGGAAATAATCTCTAATTTGAAAGAAGAAATTATGCTATTAATCAGGGATTATATGGTCTATGATAATGAAGAAGAAGAGAAAGATCCTGAAAAATTATTATATGATCTAACGAACTGGTCGTCTGACGAAATGCTGTCTTTGAGTACTATCAGTAAAGCCCTTGGCCATGGAGGCAGTGTGAATTCCCTGGATTTATCTGTTACACCCAGGGGTTACCGCATATTAAGAAAGATCCCGAGATTGCCTATGCCAGTAATCGAGAATCTGGTAAATAGATTTGAGGTTTTGCAGAATATTATTAATGCTTCACCTGATGAACTTGATGACGTTGACGGTATTGGTGAGGTCAGGGCACAGGCTATTAAAGACGGGCTGAGACGCCTCAGGGATCAGGTCTTGCTGGACCGTCATATCTAAAACATGCAGTGTTTGACAGTTTTTTTCTTAAGTGATATAATTAATTCTAAGTATTTATTTGTCCTGGAACACAGAGGGGTTGAGTTTAAGATGTTCAAAGTAGGCGATAATATAGTATACCCGAACCATGGAGCAGGTACTATTGTTGCTATAGAAGTCAAGGAAATACTGGGTGAAGAAAAAAAATACTATATTATGAAATTACCGATAGGCGATATGAAGGTGATGATCCCTGTAGAAAAAGTAGAAGAAATAGGAATCCGCAGTGTGATCAGTGAAGAGGAAGCAGATGAGGTTATAGAATTACTCAGGAGTAATAAGAGTAAAATGTCGCAAAATTGGAACAGGCGTTATAGGGCGAATATGGAAAAGATAAAAACCGGGGATATTTATGAGGTGGCAGAAGTAGTCCGAAATCTGACAATTAGAGATCATGAAAAGGGATTATCTACAGGAGAAAAGAAGATGCTGAACACTTCCAGACAGATACTCATCAGTGAACTGGTTCTTTCTAAAGGAATGAAAGAAGAAGAAGTAGATGAATTAATTACCAATGTACTCATTAAAAATAAAACTGCAGATGATAAGCAATAATATATTTTTCTACGAATTAAATTAACATATCTGGTAATTATAAATGGAAGGAGGTGTCAATAGATATTGAAGAAACTAATGCGCTTTATTCTGGGTGTTTTCGGTTCCATCATATGCTTTAATCTTGTAGGAATCGCCGGTTTAAGTTCAGATTTGTCAGAAGTATCTATCTATGAAGTTGACAGCTGGTTGATAAGTTCTGAATTTATTAGTATTGTCATAGGTTTTTTACTTGGCTTTTTTATACTATTTTACTTATTGGAAAAAGTATTGCAATTAGCTATCAGGTTTGAGAGAAAACTAAAAGAGCTTTCCTGGAGGAAATTGATTGTAGGAGTTATTGGTGTTACTATTGGACTACTTTTTGGTTTACTGGTCAGCCTTGCTTTTTCCGGTGTTTTAAAATCTGATGGAGTAGGCAAATATATAGGAATATTAATAAATATGATCTTTGCCTATCTCGGTCTCAGTATATTCCTGTATAAGGAAAAGGAAATAATGAGGCTATTTGAAAAAAAGTATAATGTTGATATTTATGATGGAGTTATCAGTAATAAGATACTGGATACCAGTGTAATTATTGATGGCAGAATTGCAGATATAGCCAAAAGCGGTTTTATTGAAGGGGTACTTATCATTCCGGAGTTTATACTGGAAGAATTAAGGCATATTGCTGATTCATCAGAAACATTGAAACGAAACAGGGGAAGAAGAGGACTTGATATATTAAAACAGATGCAGAAAGAACCGAACATAACTGTAGAAATTGTTGACCAGGATTTTGATGATATCCAGGAAGTAGACAGTAAACTGATTAAACTGGCGCAGATAATGAATGCCAAAATAATAACCAATGATTATAATTTAAATAAAGTAGCAGAACTGCAAGGTGTCAGAGTGTTAAATATTAATGAACTGGCCAATGCTGTGAAACCTATTGTACTGCCAGGAGAAGAGATGAGTGTAAAGTTTATAAATGAAGGCAAGGTAGTCGGCCAGGGTGTAGCATATCTGGATTATGGTACAATGATCGTGGTAGATGATGGCATTAATTACATGAATCAAAAGGTCTCTGTACTTGTAACAAGTATACTTCAAACAGCTGCTGGAAGGATGATTTTTGCTAAACCGAATGCCAAAAAACAGATTGTTTAGAAACTGATATATTACTAAAATATGTTATTTTATAAGAAATAATAAGGAGTATTTTTATGTCAAACGGAGTAGTTATACCTGCTGCAGGTCAGGGCAAAAGGATGAATAGTAAAGTAAATAAACTATATATAGAATTAATGGGACGCCCTGTTCTGGCACATACTCTATCAGTTTTTATAAGCAATAATTCTATAGATCAAATAATTGTAGTAACAGCAGCTGATGAAATTGATTATTGCCGTGAAAATATTATAAATAAGTATTTTAAAAAAAATGTAGAATTAGTTGCTGGTGGGAAGACTAGACGTGAATCAGTATTTGCTGGTTTACAGGCCTTTTCACCAGCAATTGATTATGTTATAATACATGATGGTGCCAGACCGCTTATTACCCAATCTTTATTAAATAGGGTAATAGAAACCCTCAATTCCTACAATGCTGTAGTAGTTGGCACCAGATTAAAAGATACTGTGAAGAGGGTTGATTCAGAGGATTTTGTTGTAGAAACACCTCAGCGCAGTACTTTAATGACAGTTCAGACACCACAGGCTTTTTTGTATAAAGATATACTGGAAGCACATAAAAAGGTTCCTGAAGATTATCCTGCCACTGATGATGCCTCATTGCTGGAGTATATGGGGAAGCCGGTAAAAGTAATAGAGGGTTCGTATGAAAATATAAAGATAACTGTCCCCCTGGATATAATTACGGCAGAGAATATTTTAAAGCAAAGGAGAAAATGTTTTGAGGATAGGGATAGGCTATGATGTTCATCAGCTGCAAAAGGGAGAAAGTCTGGTATTGGGTGGTGTACATATACCTGCAGAAAAGGGATTAGCTGGACATTCAGATGCTGATGTCCTGACTCATGCCTTGATGGATGCCTTACTCGGTGCTATGGGAAAAGGAGATATTGGTTTGCATTTTCCTGATACTGATGAAAAATATAAAGGCATCAGCAGCCTTGTTCTCCTTGAAGAGATAAAAAAATATCTTCTGGAAAATGACTATATTGTAGAGAATATTGATATGATAATAATGGCTGAAAAGCCCAGACTTGCTCCATATATTCAGGAAATGAAAGATAATATTGCCGGAGTTCTGGATATTTCCAGTGACAGGATCAATATTAAGGCTACTACAACAGAAAAATTAGGTTTTGTAGGCAGAGAAGAAGGAATGGCTGCAGAAGTAGTTGTTTTGCTGAATAAAGAGAAAAATTAATTTCTAAGGCTATTATATAT
>JAAYLO010000019.1 GCA_012521855.1 Halanaerobiaceae bacterium | reverse complement strand
TAATCACTTCCTTTCATTATTTTTTTCTTACTTTACTTTATGCAAAAATTGATATAATATAAGTGAGATTTAAAGAGATAAAGATTTAAGGGTAAGCAAGCAATATTAGAGCAGGAAATTGTGTTCTTATCGAGAATATTGTTAAATAGATTTCGTTAGACATGTATTCATTATCCGGGAGTGATATTGATGTCAGTAGAGGAGATATTAAAAGGACTAAACCCAGAACAGAAGGAAGCAGTAGAACATCTCAACGGGCCTCTGCTTATTCTGGCTGGAGCCGGGAGCGGCAAGACCCGGGTCTTAACCAGGAGAGTGGCATACCTGATAGAAAAACACGGTATAAATCCGTCAAATATACTGGCAGTTACATTTACAAATAAAGCTGCCAGTGAAATGAAAGAAAGAATTGACAGTTTGTTGGGAGGGCTGAAAGGCAGTATCTGGATCAGTACATTCCATTCCTTTTGTGTAAGGATTTTAAGGAGAGAGATTGAGAAAATAGGTTTTGATGATAATTTTGTTATTTATGATACACATGATCAGAGGACTCTGATGAAAAATGTTTTGAAAGAACTGGATATAGATATAAATAAAATAAAGCCCCAGGCAGTACTGGCGGGAATAAGTGATGCAAAGAATGAATTGATAGGCTCTCAGGAATATCAGGAAAAAGCCTGCGATTATTTTTCAAAGATTACTGGTAAGGCCTATGAATTATACCAGAAAAAATTACAGGAGAACAATGCACTTGATTTTGATGATCTGATAATGAAGACAGTGGAATTATTCCGTAAATATGAGCTGGTACTGGAGTATTATCAGGACAGGTTCAAATATATATCTATTGATGAATATCAGGATGTTAATACAGCCCAGTACCAGTTGGTCCAGCTCCTGGCTGCGAAACACAGGAATCTCTGTGTTGTTGGTGATCCAGACCAGGGCATATATGGATTCAGGGGTGCAGATATAAGGAATATATTGAATTTTGAACATGATTATCCTGATGCGAAGATAATAAAACTGGAACAGAATTACCGGTCAAAGGAAAAGATCCTGAAGGCAGCAGATGCGGTAATTGCCAATAATTTGTCCCGAAAGGAAAAAAGGCTCTGGACCAACAGGGGCTCAGGAAATGATCTTGTCTATTACCAGGCCTTTAATGAAAAGGATGAAGTCGATTATGTCTGCCGGAAGGTAAAGGAACTCCTTGAAAAGGGTTATAAGTATGGGGATATTGCTGTCCTGTACCGTACCAATTCTCAGTCCAGGGCACTGGAAGAAGCCATGGTAAAATATGCAGTACCTTATCAGATTATCGGCGTGGTCAGATTCTATGACCGGAAAGAAATCAAAGATATTATAGCTTATTTACGGGTAGTCTATAACCCCGCAGATACTGTAAGCCTGCTCAGGATTATAAACCAGCCTGCCCGCGGTATCGGTGACGGTACGATAGGGAAACTGGAATTGTTTGCTGACAGTAAAGGGATCAGCCTATATGAGGCCTGTTTAAGGGTAGTGGAGACTGAACTGGGACCGGCCTTCAGGAAGAGAATCCGCAGCTTTATAGATATGATGGAGGAATTCCGGCTTGCCCGGGACAGGATGCCTGTAGATGAATTGACCAGATTTATACTGGAGAAAACTGCCTACAGGGCAGAGCTTCTTGCTGAAGGAACAATTGAGGCACAGAGCAGGCTGGAGAACATAGATGAATTGTTTTCAGTCATGGAAGGGTTCCGGAGTGAAGACGGCAGGAACTCCCTGGCAGCCTTTCTGGAAGAGGTTTCACTTGTTGCTGATATTGACAGCCTTGATGAGGAAAGTGATCATATTACCCTGATGACCCTGCATTCAGCCAAGGGACTGGAATTTCCGGTTGTATTCATGGTTGGTATGGAAGAGGGGATATTTCCTCATGCCAATTCCATGTTTGATCCGGAAGAGATGGAAGAAGAGAGAAGGCTCTGTTATGTCGGCATAACCAGGGCCAGGGAGGAGCTTTTCCTGACCATGGCCAGGGAAAGGCTGCGTTTTGGTGAATATGTGCAAAATCCCCCTTCAGGGTTTATAAATGAAATTCCGGCAGAGTTGTTTGCTCCTTTTCCAGAGGAAGGGAGAAAGCTGGAGAAGCCTGATGAAGAAGGTACCGGAATTTATGATATGGATGGTTTTAGTGGAGAAAAAGAAAGGCCGCTTCACTGTGAATATGAGCCGGGTATGCAGATATATCATCCCAAATGGGGTATCGGGAGGATAATTGAAGTCGAAGATGACCACGGGCTGAGATTGAAGATTAAGTTTTCAACAGGTACTCCAAAGACATTAATGGCTGAATATGCTCCTATAAAGATTGTCGGAAGATAATAATCAGAAGGATGAGTTTATAAATAAAGGAGGCAGGACAGTGTCAAAGGAAGATATTGTAAAGAGAATAGAAGAATTGCGGGAAGAAATCCGCCATCATGAATACTGTTATTATGTACTTGATTCCCCTGAAATATCTGATGCAGAATTTGATTTATTGATGCGTGAACTGGAGGAATTGGAGAAAGAGTATCCAGAACTGATTACAGCTGATTCACCTACACAGCGGGTCGGGGGAGAGCCTCTTTCAGCATTTGAAAAGGTAGAACACAGTACACCCGTGCTCAGTTTAAGTAATTCCTTTAGTGAGGGGGAGCTGAGGGATTTTGCCAGACGGGTATATAAACTGGCCGGCACTGGGGCTCTTGACTTTGTCCTTGAGCATAAGGTTGACGGCCTGTCAGCAATCCTGAAGTATGAAGGAGGAATATTTACCAGCGGTGCTACCAGGGGAAATGGTATTGTCGGTGAAGATATCACTGAAAATATCAGGACTATCAGGTCTGTTCCCCTGAAGTTACCGGAGAGTATAAATTTAGAAATAAGGGGGGAAATCTATATAAGCAAGAAGGATTTTATCAGGCTGAATGAAGAGAGGCTTGATAATGAAGAGGAGCCCTTTGCCAATCCCCGTAATGCAGCTGCCGGTTCCGTCAGGCAGCTTGATCCGCGAATTGCCGCAAGCCGCCCTTTGTCGATGTTTGCATATGACCTGGTATATGTAGAAGGCAGGAATATCAGGACACATGTTGAAGCACTTGAGTTTTTGAAAGAGATGGGCTTTAAGGTAAACTGGTATCAGAAGTGTACCGGTATTGAAGAAGTCATTGAGCTCTGTAATGAGTGGGCGGTAAAGAGGGATGATTTGCCCTTTGAAATAGATGGAATGGTAGTAAAGGTCAATGATTTTGCCCTCCGGGAACAATTGGGCGCAACTGCCAAAAGCCCCCGCTGGGCCATCGCTTACAAATTCCCGGCACAGCAGAAGACCACTGTAGTCAAAGATATCATTATTTCTGTGGGAAGGACCGGTGCCCTGACCCCGACAGCTGTACTGGAACCTGTCCAGATCGCAGGCTCGACAATAAGCAGGGCTACATTACATAATGAGGAGGAGATAAAAAGAAAAGATATCAGGATTGGTGACCATGTCCTGCTGCAGAAAGCCGGTGATGTGATACCGGAAGTAGTAAAGGTCATCAAAGAAAAGAGGACTGGAAATGAAAAGCCATTTATAATGCCGGCTGAATGTCATGTCTGTGGTGCTGAAGTGGTCCGTGAAAAAGGTGAGGCTGTTGCCAGGTGTACCAATATAACCGGCTGTCCTGCCCAGCGCAGAGAGGGAATACTGCACTTTATTTCCAGGGATGCCATGAATATTGACGGGGTGGGCCCTGCCCTCATTGATCAGCTCCTTGAAAAGGGTTTGATAGAGGATTATGCTGATCTCTATGCACTGAGCTTTGAGGATCTTCTTCCCCTGGAAAGAATGGGAGAGAAATCAGCAGAGAATGCCGTCAGGGCCATTAGTGAAAGCAAAGAAAGGCCCCTGCACAATCTGGTTTTTGCCCTGGGAATCAGGCATGTTGGTGCCGGTACAGCCAGGATCCTGGCCTCAAGATATCATTCAATAGAGGATCTGGCTGCAGCAAGTACAGAGGAACTGGAAGCCATTGAAGAGATTGGCCCTGTCATTGCCGATAGTATCGTCAATTTTTTCAGTTCTGAGCATAACCGGCAGGTAATAGAAAAATTGAGCCGGCATGGAGTAAAGATGAGAGCTGAAAAAACTGCCGGTGAGGAGGATAAGTCCGGGTTTCTGGCCGGAAAGAAATTTGTCTTTACAGGGACCCTGGAAAAATTTACCCGTTCAGAGGCAAAAGAAAAGGTCCTGTCCCTGGGAGGCCAGGTAAGTTCGAGTGTCAGCAGGAATACTGATTATCTGGTGGCGGGAGAAAGCACCGGCTCCAAACTGGATAAGGCCAGGGAGCTGGGTATTACCATCCTTGATGAAAAAGGTTTTATGGAACTTTTGGGAGAACAGGAATAAGGAAGGATGTCCATGATAAATAATAAAGACATAGAATATATAGCTGGACTGGCCAGGCTGGATATTGGTGAGAGGGATATCCAGCTGTTTACCCGGAAGCTGAATACTATCCTGGAGTATGTAAAGATACTGGATGAAATTGAAAAAGATGAGAGCCTGTTATCTGCCTCCCTGTTTCCTGCGGGAAATGTATTCAGGGAAGACGAACTTAAGCCATCGATGGACAGTGAAAAGGCTCTGTCCAGTGCAGCAGAGAGAGAGGGCAAGTTCTTCAGGGTACCCGGAGTTATGGGTGAATAGGGAAAAGGAGGCCGGATTCCTTGGGCTTATATAATTATACCATTCATCAACTGCAGGAGTTGATAGCAGGAAAAGAGGTCACAGCAAAAGAACTGCTGGATAGTTTTCTTGAAAATATAGAAAATGTAGAAGAAGAGGTAAAGGCATATATTACGATTACAGAAGGAGAAGCCAGAAGCAGGATTGAACAGGGCCTGCAGGGTAAACTCGCAGGGATACCCATTGCTGTAAAAGATAATATCTCCACAGAGGGGATTAAAACGACCTGTGCTTCCAGGATACTGGAAGATTATGTTCCACCCTTTGATGCAACTGTGATCAGGAGACTGAAAGAAGAGGGTGCTGTAATAATCGGCAAGAACAATCTTGATGAATTTGCAATGGGTTCTTCTACGGAGAACTCTGCTTTTTTTCCTACCCGTAACCCCCGGAATACTGATTATGTCCCTGGGGGGTCCAGCGGCGGCTCAGCTGCAGCAGTGGCTGCGGGAGAAGCAGCAGGAGCCCTGGGGTCGGATACAGGAGGCTCTGTCCGCCAGCCGGCTTCTTTTTGCGGTATTGTGGGGCTGAAGCCTACCTATGGCAGTATATCCAGGTATGGACTGGCCGCCTTTGCTTCTTCCCTTGATCAGATTGGTATCTTTAGCAGGGATGTTGAAGATACAGCTATTCTTTTGAATGTACTTACAGGTTATGATCCCCTGGATTCTACATCGGCAAAGTTGCAGCACCCTGATTATACAGATTTTCTGAAGGATGAGCTTGAAGGGATGAAGATAGCTTTACCGGAAGAGTATTTTTCCGTGGATATGGATCCTGAAGTGAGAGAATGTGTAATTACAGCAGTAAGGAAATTGGAAGAAGCCGGTGCAGAGATCGAAGAGGTCAGGCTGTCCGGATTGAAATATGCCCTGGCTGCCTATTATATAATCTCATCTGCAGAGGCCAGTTCAAATCTGGCCAGATATGACGGGGTAAGATATGGTTACCGTTTCAGCAATGCCAGGGGTATAAATGAGATGTATGAAAAGAGCAGGAAAGAATTCGGAGATGAAGTCAAGCGGCGTATCCTGTTTGGTACATATGTTTTGAGTTCAGGAAAATATGAAGACTATTACCTTAAAGCACAAAAAGCAAGAAAACAGCTCACAGAAGAAATTCAGAATCTATTCAGGGAATATCATCTGCTTGTATCCCCTGCTACTCCCACGACAGCCTTTAAACTGGGAGCCGTCAAGGATCCCTTTGAAATGGACCAGACGGGGATTTTTACGGTAGCGGCCAATCTCAGCGGTATTCCTGCCATTTCAATACCCTGCGGTGTGGACAGCAGGAATCTCCCTGTCGGCATCCAGATTATGGGCCCGCATTTTCAGGAAGGCAGGCTTATTCAGGCTGCCTATAGCCTGGAAAATATTCTAGGATTCAAAGACCCTGGTTATTGCGGGAGGTATTGTCATGAGCAAAAGCTATGAGACAGCTATCGGTCTTGAAGTCCATGTCCAGCTTGCCACTTTATCAAAAGCTTTCTGTGCCTGCAGCACGGAATTTGGTGCTGAACCCAATGAAAACACCTGTCCGGTCTGCCTGGGATTGCCGGGAGCACTACCAGTATTGAATAAAAGAACAGTAGAGTATGCTGTAATGGCAGGCCTGGCCCTAAATTGTACAATCAACAGATATAGCAGATTTGACAGGAAAAATTACTTTTATCCTGATTTACCAAAAGGTTATCAGATAACACAATATACCTTTCCTCTGGCACAGAATGGTTTTCTTGAGCTTAATACGGGAAACAGGATAAAGAAGATAAGGATAAAAAGGCTTCATATTGAAGAAGATGCAGGGAAACTGATTCACAGCGGGACTATCCATAAG
>JAAYLO010000200.1 GCA_012521855.1 Halanaerobiaceae bacterium | reverse complement strand
TCCAGTTTCAATGAAATACTGCTTTGC
Organism: Halanaerobiaceae bacterium; assembly: GCA_012521855.1. Lineage (GTDB taxonomy): Bacteria > Bacillota > Halanaerobiia > Halanaerobiales > DTU029 > JAAYLO01. The sequence continues at coordinate 5,706 of JAAYLO010000200.1, read as the reverse complement.
TTATCCATAAACCCGCTTTTCTTTTTGATGAAGATATTTATCTCATCAAGAATATTATAATCACTCAGTTTTTTTAATAGAGTGTTTACTTCCAGATACATTTGGAAAATTCCAGATAATAGAAAAAGCATTATAGTAGCAATCAGAAATATCAGTATAATAAATATGGCAAAGGGCCGGTCCAGTCCAGTATATGTCTCAAATTTTTTTACTGCAGGGTTAATAAAAGCCGCCAGAATAATGGCAATAATAAAAGGAGTAAGATATAAAAATGATATTTTTAATATAATAACTACTATAAGCAGAACCAGAATGGAAGTAAATAAGCTTTTTAGCCATGCTTCCATATCAATTCTCCTGTATATATTTTATATAAAACTGATGAGAAATAAATAGGTAAATGGTGCCGTAAAGAAAAGGCTGTCAAGGCGGTCAAGCACTCCCCCATGACCAGGTATGAGATTTCCTGAATCCTTTATACCCGCAGACCGCTTGAGACAGGATTCGAAAAGGTCGCCCAGGACAGCAAATAAAGCCGCGAAAACAGCATAAATAATCATTCCCAATGAAAAAAAGCCCTTAATTAAAGAAAATATACTTACGATAAGAATTGCAGAAACAATACCGCCAAATACACCTTCCAGTGATTTTTTGGGGCTGATTTCAGTAAATTTGGTCTTACCGAACCTGTTTCCAATAAAAAATGCTCCAGTATCAGTAGCCCATGTTGTAAGTAATACCAGCCAGATAGCATTGGTTTTATCAAACGGCTCTGCACTAAAATTACGCAATAAAATTAAAAATGCAAGCCCGCCGCATATATAGATTAAACCTAGTAAGTTATAAGAAAGCTGTTCCATAAAATTTTTTGGATCTGCAGTTATAATATGATAAATAAAGAAACTTATAATCACAAATGTATAGAAAGCCTGATTTGAAATATTAATTATCTCTTTACTATTTAAATATGTATAGAGAATAATGATTATACTATAAACTGATAATAAATATTGATTGTATTTGTATTCTACCGGTATCATTGCATTATATTCTTTAACCAGTAAAAAGGCAACTAATACCGCAAACAGGGCAAAAGGAAAAGTACCTGAATATATAAATAAAACAACAAAGAGTATACCAATAACAGCACTTAAAACACGTTTCCATAACATCATTTCTCACCTTCCTCAGGCAAACCTCCGAATCTTCTATTCCTTTTTTTAAAAACCTCAATTGCCTTTTCAAATTCTTTTTCATCAAAATCAGGCCAGTATTTATCACTAAAATACAACTCAGCATATGCAGACTGCCATAATAAAAAATTGCTCAATCTTTTTTCTCCCCCTGTCCTTATTAGCAATTCCACATCCGGGAAATTATCATCATAAAGATATTTGTTTATCAGTTCTTCATCTATTAGCTGCTCATTTTTGTAATCACTTACAATTTTCCTGCAAACATCTATTATTTCTGCCCTTCCTCCATAGTTAAAGGCAATATTAACCTGGCACTTTCTGTTATCTCTTGTTTTCTCTTCTGCCTTATTTATGGTTTTAATTATATTCGCGGGGAGGCCTTCCCTTCTGCCGATTACCTTCAATCTAATTTTTTTTTCACATAATTCATCTATATGGTTCATTATTGTTTCCTGGAATAGATTCATCAGGAAGTTTATTTCAGCAGCAGGACGCTTCCAGTTTTCTGTAGAAAAAGCATATACAGTCAGGCATCTGACACCCATCTCAACAGATTTTTTTAAGATCTTTTCAAATGTCTTTATACCTGCCTGATGTCCTTTGCTGCGGGGCAGTCCTCTTTCTAAAGCCCAACGCCCATTACCATCCATTATAATAGCAACATGAGAAGGTATTTTCAAGCATATCACCTCTTAAAGAAATTACCCCCTCTTAAGAGGGGGAATTAAACTTCCATTATTTCTTCCTCTTTTTCTTTCAACAGCTTGTCTATCTTTTCTATGTATTCATTTGTTAATTCCTGTATACTATCCAGTGCCCGGTGATAATCATCTTCTGGTATTAAACTATCATTATTTAACTTTTTAAGCTCAGAATTTGCATCCTGTCTAATACTGCGAATAGCTATTCTTCCCTTCTCAGCCTTGTCTTTTACAACCTTGACCAGATCTTTTCTTGTTTCTTCCGTCAGCTGTGGAATATTGATCCTGATAACGGTCCCGTCATTATTGGGATTTAAGCCAATATTTGCTTTAAGAATGGCCTTTTCAATATTTGCAAGGGTAGATTTATCCCAGGGCTCAATCAAAAGCATTCTTACTTCCGGAGCAACTATTTTTGCCATCTGATTTAGTGGTGTAGGAGTTCCATAATAATCAACAAGAATATTCTCCACTAAAGACGGCCTGGCCCGGCCCGTCCGGACAGTGTTGAAATCCTCTTTTGTTGCCTGTATGGATTTCTTCATTTTTTCCTCAGCAGTCCTTTTTATTTCACTAATCATTTTTATCCCCCCATATAGATAATATCATGAAGCTTAATTTATGTAATAAAATTGTTTAACCATAAAAATCATTATCATAAGATATATTAAGGTTTTATCTGATATAAGTCCCAATCTCTTTGCCTGTAACAGCTTTCAATATATTACCACTTTCCTTAACAGTAAAAACAATCAGCGGAATATTATTATCCATACATAATGAAACAGCCGTTGAATCCATAACTTTAAGAGAACGATTAAGTATATCAATATAGGATAATTCTTGATATTTCGTGGCATCAGGATTACTGACAGGATCACTATCATAGACTCCGTCAACATTTTTCGCCATTAAGATAGCATCAGCAGATATCTCAGCAGCCCTGAGAGCAGCAGTAGTATCTGTTGAAAAAAAGGGATTACCGGTTCCTGCTGCAAAAATGACCACTCTTCCCTTTTCGAGGTGTCTGATTGCCCTTCTTCTTATATATGGTTCTGCTATTTGTCTCATTTCAATAGCTGATTGAACCCTTGTTTCCAGTCCCAATTTTTCTATTGCATCCTGTAAAGCCATTGCATTAATGACAGTAGCAAGCATACCCATATAGTCTGCAGTACCCCTGTCCATTCCCTCTGCACTTCCGGCAATTCCTCTAAATATATTACCTCCGCCGACCACTATTGCCATTTCAACTCCTGTTTCCTTTACGACATTATAAATCTCCAGGGCAATCTTTTTAATTACATTCGGATCTATACCGAATCCTTTATCACCGGCAAGAGCTTCACCACTAATCTTCAACAATACACGAGAATAAGCTGGTTTAATACTCATCAGGATTAACCCTCCATAAATAATTATTCGCTAAAAGTAAAATAATTCCTTCATTTTTTAAAAAAGAGAACACTCTTATGTGCTCTCTTTATATTAATAGACCCTATTGTCTGTTTACCTCTTTCATAACTTCTTCTGCAAAATTTTCTGACTTCTTTTCAATACCCTCACCAAGTTCATAACGGGTAAAAGCATTTATTACCAGTCCGCTGTCCTTTAAAACATCTTCTACAGTCTTTTCAGTATCTTTAACAAATTCCTGTTCCAGAAGACAGACCTGTTTATAAAATTTGTCCAATTTTCCAGGAATTATTTTATCTATAATGTTTTCAGGTTTTCCTTCATTTAGCAGCTGTTCTCTATAGATTCTCTTCTCTTTTGCAAGTACTTCTTCAGGAACATCATCTCTTTTTATATATTCAGGTGCACTTGCAGCAATATGCATGGCTATATCTTTAGCTGTCAACTCATTTTCAGAATTTCTTTCTCCATCCACATCTACAATGACACCTATCTTTCCTCCCATATGAATATATCCATACAAAAATCCATCTGTTTGATACTTCTGGAATCTTCTAAGGTTAATATTTTCACCAATACTGGCAATTGCTTCTTTGATTACAGTATTCAGGTCTTTATTTTCATCCAGATACCATGGCTCTGACAATACTTCATCAACACTCTTTGCATTGCTTTGAATTAAATGATTTGAAACCTGATCCAGCAATTCATTAAAATTATCTGTCTTTGCTACAAAATCAGTCTCAGCATTAAGCTCCAGAATTACACCTGTTTTCAGATCCTCAGCAAGAAAAGCATTGACCTTTCCTTCTGCAGCAATTCTACCAGCTTTTTTCGCAGCAGCAGCTATTCCCTTTTCTCTTAAATACTCTACGGCTTTTTCTACATCGCCGTTAGTTTCTAAAAGCGCTTTTTTACAATCCATTACACCTGCGCCTGTTCTCTCGCGTAATTCTTTTATATCTTTCATGTCAGCCATTATTATACCCCCTTATTTACTATGTATTATTCTTTAAAAAAGGCGTAGTAAGAATTGAGTCCAATCCTCACAACGCCTGTAATTATTAATTTATTAATCTTCTTCGGTCTCTTCTTCCGTTTCTCCGGCCTTTTCATCTTCTGTTTCTTCACGTATTTCTTCTTCAACTATTTCGTTATTTTCCTGAACTTCTTCCTGATTATCTTCACTTTCTTTATCGAGATGCTCTCCAGTCTGTTCTCCCTGCCTGCCGGCCAGTACGGCATCAGCAATAACAGATGTAATAAGTTTTACAGCACGGATAGCATCATCATTTCCTGGTATAACATAATCAATGGGATCAGGATCGCAATTTGTATCAACTATTGATACTACCGGAATACCAAGCTTTTTGGCCTCTGAAATTGCTATTGCTTCTTTTCTAGGGTCTGTAACATAAAGAATATCAGGCAATTTCTCCATGTACCTTATACCACCCAGAAAACGCTGTAACTTTTCATATTCTTTCTTAAGCTGAATAACTTCTTTCTTTGGCAAAACATTGAATAGACCATCCTCTTCCATCTTTTCCAGTTCATTGAGTCTGGAAACACGTCTTTTGATAGTCTTAAAATTGGTCAGCATTCCACCTAACCATCTTTGATTAACATAAGGCATGTCACAACGTTGTGCCTCTTCTTTAATGGTTTCCTGAGCCTGTTTCTTGGTACCGACAAATAGAATTGTTTTCCCTTTAGCAGCTTCTTCTTTTACAAAATCATAGGCATCGTTTAATAAATTAACGGTTTTCTGTAAATCAATTATATAAATACCGTTTCTTTCAGTAAAAATATACTCTGCCATTTTGGGGTTCCATCTTCTGGTTTGATGTCCAAAATGCACCCCGGATTCAAGCAGCTGCTTCATATTGACTACTGACATACCCTATACACCCCCTTTCCTGGTTTTCCTCCGCTTATTTCACCCCATAAATACAACTGTTAAAACAGCACCAGTATCATGGTCCATAAGCGTGTGTATTTTTACACCATTTGTTAGTATACCATACTAACAAAATTTTATCAATTATTTTTTAAATAAATATATCACCTTTTTTATAGCTTCTTATCTTTACACTACCATCAGCTGTATAAAATTCCATTGTCCTGCCATAATCTTCCCCGACATCTTCCCCAATGATCGGTATATTTAAATCATTTAAAATCTGATGCACTGCTTCTATATTTCTTCTCCCTATCTGAAAACTAAGATCAGCTGAATTTGAAAACATATGAGCTCCCCCGGCTATTTTAGCAGTAAGATTTCTTTGATCAGCTCCTGCTTCAATCATTTTTTCAATCAGAAAGGGGATACCTGTATCAGCATATTTTGAAGGTTTTAAACCATTTTTATTATTTTTTGGTAACATTATGTG
>JAAYLO010000199.1 GCA_012521855.1 Halanaerobiaceae bacterium | reverse complement strand
GGTTAGTAAAATGATTGGAGGTAAGTATGGGGGAAAAAGCAATAAGGGTGGAGAAACTAAAAAAATATTATGGTGATTTAAAAGCAGTGGATGGAATAGGATTTGAGGTAGAGCAGGGGACGGTTTTTGGTATGCTGGGCCCTAATGGGGCTGGTAAAACGACTACTATTGAAATGCTGGTAGGATTAACAGAAAGAACTGATGGCAGTGTAGAGGTACTGGGGCTGGATCCAGGTAAAGAGCAGGATAAGCTAAAAAAAAGAATTGGTGTTAGATTACAGTCACCAGCTTTATTTAATCACCTGACTGTCAGGGAATTGATGGATCTTTATGCCGGTTTTTATGAAAATGCTTTTGATACTAAGGAAGTAATTGAGATGCTTGGTCTGTCTGATAAGGCAAATGTTAGAATCGAAACTCTTTCTGGAGGGCAGTTTCATAAACTGGCTACAGCTTTAGCAATAATAAGTAATGGTGAGTTGATTTTTCTGGATGAGCCAAGTACCGGTCTTGATCCACAATCCAGAAGGGAAATCCGGTCTGCAATTTTAAAATTAAAGAGTATGGGAAAAACCATTTTTTTGACCACCCATAACATGGATGAGGCAGAGGCTTTATGTGATGACCTGATAATTATTGATTATGGAAAGATAATAGCTAAAGGAAGTCCATTTGATTTAATAGCTCAATACTTTGGAGGTAAAATTATAGAATTACTTGTTCCTGATTTAGAGAAAAAAGACTACCATGGCTTTGAAAAATTAGAGGGAGTCAGCAAAGTGGATTATCCAAAAGAAGGGAAGAATATCAATATTTATACACAGGATTATGCAGTAACAATCATTGACTTAATAAACTACACCAGGGAGCAGGGGATAAACATAGAAAATTTAGAGTTCAGGAGACCGACACTGGATGATTTATTTATAGAACTCACAGGGAGGGAAATGAAAAGTGAAGGGTTTTAATAGTCTGTTTATAGCTAACATAAAGGATTATCTCAGAGATTTTGGGTTGATATTTTTGTCTCTGATTTTTCCTGTGGTACTTGTACTTATTTTAGGTATAATTTTTGGAGTTGAAACAGGAAGCAATAATGGAGAGATAAGTACTTTTAGCTTTATTTTACCAGGAGTATTGGCACTTACCCTGATGCAATTAGGTTTATTCAGTGCACTGGGATTTCTGGAAGCCAGGGAGAAGAAAATACTTAGAGGGCTAAGTGTTATACCCGTTTCCCGGATGGCGTTGATGGCCAGTGATCTTTTAATAATATTGTTAATCGGTATCGTAGAAACTATTCTGATACTTTCTATCGGTCATTTTGTATTTGGAGTAACTATCATTGGTAGTTTGTTTAAACTACTCATTACTGTTCTGCTGGGTATTTTAACATTCACCTCTATCGGTTATTTATTAATCTGTCTGGTAAACAGCATTAAAGCCGGCAATTGTTTAGTACAGATTGCACAATTGGTAATGGCTTTTTTGTCCGGTATTTTCTTTTCCATTGAAAAAATGCCTGGATACTTAATACCATTGACCAGAATAATACCTTTAACATATTTGGGGGATGCCTTAAGGCAGATAGTTCTGGGAAGTGCAGGTGAATACAGTTTATCACTGAACATATCAATATTAATATTTGCTTTAGTTGTTTCTATTCTTATTACAATGAAACTCTGGAGATGGGAATAGAGGAAATTACTCAAACAAATTGTCAGCCATTTTTTTTATTTTTTCTTTCCGTTTTTTTGTTCTTTCTTCATCTATCTCTATTTTCAGAACATCGCCTTCCCTGGCAAAATCGGGAAGGTATTTTCTTGGAAGTTCTATCATTATTTCTCCTGCTTCGATAATTGCCAGTTTTCCTTCAAAGCGGTCGATAATGAGCATTAAAAATTCTCCTTTCATTTAAGAGATATATCAGAACCATCACTCTGGAATATTATAGTTCCATTGAGATCAGTCCTTAAGACCTTTATATTAAAATTTGCCAGTCTCTCAATGACTTCAGGGGAAGGATGGCCGTAAGGGTTGTCTTTCCCGACACTGATAACAGCATAAACAGGACTTACTGCCGTAAGAAATTCACTACAGCTGGATGAAGAGCTGCCGTGATGTCCTACCTTCAGGACATCCGCCTTTAGTTCTTCCCTGTATTCATTGACCATTTCAAGTTCATTTATTATTTCCGCATCAGCTGTGAAAAGAAAAGAATTATTGAGATAATCAAGTTTTATTACCGCAGAGTAATGATTCAGCTCATCATAAGATCTTTTTACCGGTCCGAGAAAATATATCTTCAGATCATCTTCATAGATTATATTTACTCCTGCTCTTGCTGCAGTTATTTTTTTCCCCTTTCTCTGAATAGCTGTAAGGACATCCTCAAAGCTTCTGGTGTTGTGGATTATTTCCGGAAGATAAATTTTCCCTATATTAAAACTGTTTATTACATCATCAAGGCCGCCAATATGGTCTTCATGGGGATGTGTACCTATAAGGTAATCGATAGTATCTATATCCCTTTCTTTCAGATATTGAACAATCATATTACCATCATTATTATTACCGGCATCGATCAACATGGTCTTTTTCTCCGGTAATTCTACCAGGATTGAATCAGCCTGTCCCACATCCAGGAAGTGAATAATTAGTTTTTTATCTATATCTTTAAAAGTGATGTTAATTGCCAGGAAAAGAAACAGAATAATAAGAAGGGGAATAATAATTTTAAGTATTTTACGCATTTTCCAGCACCTTTTTTTGATAGCTTTTTCAATACCATTTTATCTTAAACTCTTTATATTTACAATGGAAAAGAGGTAGTTTTTAAATTCTGTTATATGTCTGATGAATGTGTTTTTGCCAGAATTTATGGCAAAATGTAATCTGTTTTATATTTTCTCAGGATTTTTTCATATAAAATAAGAAATAATAAAAGGAGTGATTAGAATGATGGAAACTAATGAAAAGATATATGATGCTGCCATAGTTGGCTGCGGTCCGGCAGGTTTATCTGCAGCAGTCAATCTCAGGGTCCGGAATATGGATCTTATTTTACTGGGCGCAGATTTTTGTTCCCCGAAGTTATATAAAGCAGAAAATGTGGACAATTATCTGGGCTTTTACGGTATAAGCGGCCAGGAATTGAGGGATCATTTCCTTGAACATGTTAGAAAGATGGGCATAGAAATTAAGAACAGCAAAGTTGACAGCATCTATAGCCTGGGTGATTATTTCACATTGATCTCCCGGAATACAGAGTATAGGGCCTATTCTGTCATTCTGGCAACTGGAGTAAGTAATGAAAAATTTCTGCCTGGAGAAGAAAAACTCCTGGGTAGTGGTGTCAGTTATTGTGCTACCTGTGACGGCCCATTATACCGCGGTAAGGATGTGGCAGTACTGGCCTATACTGAGGAAGCTATAGAAGAGGCAGAATATTTGTCTGAACTGGCCGGAAATGTTTTCTTTATACCACAGTATGGATTTAATGGAAAATTTGCTGCTGATAATATCAAAATAATAAATGAAAGGGTTCAGATAATAAATGGTGAATACAGGGTTAAGAGCCTTACTCTGGAAGGAAGGGAACTGGATATTGACGGGATTTTCATACTGAGAGAAGTTACCCCGCCTGATAGGCTTTTATTCGGCCTGGAAATAGATAATAAACACATCAAGGTTAATGAACAGATGGAAACAAACATACCGGGGGTATTTGCGGCAGGAGATTGTACCGGATTGCCTTATCAACTGGCCAGGGCTGTCGGCCAGGGACAGGTAGCAGGCTTAAATGCGGCTAGTTTTGTTAGAAAAAAGAAAAAAGAATCACAACAACCGCCTGATTAACAGGCGGTTTTAATTTTGTTTATGTAAAGATTTAAAATACTAATACTTAAGCAGAAAAAGAATTGGGAGTTTCCTGCCCAGTTGTGAGAAACAAAATTGAAGAAATAAAACTGCCGGATCCTTTGCAGAAAAAATAGAGGCAGTTTATTAACTGCCTCCGGATTATTTTATTTCAATTCCCCCCATAATACAATTGGAATTAATGATTATGGTTTTTCTGCTTTCAGTGACAGCCTTTCTTTCATAACTCTTACTGACGATAATACCGCCATTTTCTTCCTGGAAGAAATCTATACCCCCGAGAATAGTAGTATTATTACAGATAACATTTACATCTTCAGGCATCCTGATATCAATTCCGCCCATAATTGCTGTAAATTCAAGATGAGTTTCTCCTTCAGGGATTTCAGCAGCCCTCAGATCAAGTTCTATTCCGCCCATTATTGCGAGATAATTCTGGCTCTCGAGTTTCCAGCCGGGCTGTTTTCTTTCGATGCCGCTTAGAATAGCCAGGTTGCCTTTATCAGTAAAAGCCCCGGACCTCACAATATTGATACCTATTAGAATCAGCAATAAAGGCCAGAAGATATTCCATAATATTGAGAAATCAAAATCAAAAAGATCCAGGTTTCTGCCTATAATGGCGATACCGAGGAGGAAGAAAAAAGTCCCCAGAATCATATTAAAGACAGATTTCTTACTGTTTTTTTCCAGAAGAATATCCAGGCCCAGAATAATAAAAACAAGGGGCCAGTAAGTTGAAAACAGATCTCCAATATTGAAATCAGTTATGCCGATATTATTTAACAATAATATCAGGCCGATTAATACAATTAATATACCCCAGACAAATGATGATCTCATAATTCACCTCCTTACTTTTTTTGAAGGATTTTTTCTTTTTATATGGAAATATATATTTAATATATTATCTTGATATATTATCTTGATATATTATCTTGATATATTATCTATATATTATCTTGTTTCGACAGCTACATTGATATCAAAATCTCCCATTTCTGTTTTGATTGGTATTGTTATAATATTATTTTTGGTTATAATCATTGAGCTTCCGGTCCCTAAAAAAACTTCCGGCGGGACAATCTTACAACAGTAATTTTGTTCCGTCAGGTTTGTCATGGCATTACCGCTAATAATATTTGCAATTTCACCTACAGCAGAACCAACAAATTCATTTAGTTCGGTGAATTCCATGCCTGCAATAAATGAGGTTATATTAAAAGCCAGTTTTTTAGAAAAGCTGTATATTACTGACCCAGATAGATCACCGGTAATTCCGATATTTATGTTGGCTTCCCGTGTTGAAACATATCTCTCGTGATATTGTAATAAACCATATTTAATTTTCGTATTAAACATGTTTTCAAAGACATTATCAGCAGCCTGATAAAAAGGTTGCAAGAATTCTTCCATTTATTGCGCCTCCTGGAATAAATTATTTTCTTCAGTCACATGATTATATTTCGACACATATGAATAAAAATCCTTTTTTTTAAGCCAAAATTATATTTTTGTTTAGAAACCTGTCTTTAAACTATAATATGAAGGAGTGGATTAAATGTTATCAGGGAAAAGAATTCTTATTTTTATTGTGCTGCTTTTTATATGTTTGCAGACATTAAATGTTTTTGCTGAAGAAACAATTGATTTTCTGGAATTATGCAAAAAAGGCAGCTATGAAGAAATACAGGCTGCTTTGAAAGAGGGTGCAGACCCTAATCAGACTGGTCCTGACGGAGTTACGCCGCTTATGTATGCTGCCAGATACAACCCAAATCCATCTGTGTTAATCCTTTTACGGAATTACGGGGCTTATCTAAACAGTAGAGATAAAAATGGAGAATCAGCCCTGTTTTACGCATTACATAATAGTAATCCAATTGTACTTAATACCTTAATCTCAATGGGCGCAAATGTTAATGTACTGAATAAGTCAGGGAAAAATGCACTGTTTAAAGCTGTGGAGGCAGAATAAGAAGAAGCAGTCAGACTACTGATAAATACAGGGAGCAATGTTAATGTAAAAAGCGATAATGGGTGGACCCCCCTGATGCATGCGGTATCCAATAATAATTACAGGATTATTGATTATTTGCTTAACAGCGGGGTCATGATAAATAGCAGAAATAATGACGGCCAGACTGCATTAATGCTGGCTATAAAAAACAGGAACAGGATATCTGTTATAAAGAAACTCCTTGCCAATGATGCCGACACAGGAATCAGGGATAATGACGGTATGACGGCGGTTCTTTATGCCGCCCGTTATTATGCTGATATAGAGCTGCTGAAACTCCTTCTGGAACATGGTGCAGGAATCAATGCGGCAGATAAACTGGGCAGAAATGCAATTATGCATAACCTGCAGGGCAACAGGACATCTATGGAACTGATCGATTATCTGCTCCTTAAAGGTATCAGTGTTAACCACCAGGATGTCCAGGGCAGGACTGCCCTTGTATATGCACTGATACATACGGATAATCCCCTGATTATTCAGATGTTACTGGATGCCGGGGCGGATGTAAATCTGCGGGAAAAGTATAAAGGTACTACTCCGCTTATGTATGCTGTCAGTGAAAATAATAATCCTGCTGTTGTGAGAGTCCTTCTTGAAGCAGGAGCTGATCCAATTGCCCGGGATTTTCAGGGGAAAAGGGTTGTGGATTATATTGAGGAGAATAAAGCCCTGAAGGGTACAGATGTTTATTGGGAGTTAAAGTATCTCGAACCTGAAAAGTCAAGAATAGAATTATTGCCTGCAAAAGATGTACAGAAAGCCGGATTACTGGCTGCTTTTATTCCTTCTGCAGGACATTATTATGCTGACAACTGGGGAAGGGGAGCACTATTTCTGGCAGGCGAACTGACAACTATAGCAATAGGCCTGAATCAGAAAGAGGACACCAGAACTATATTTTTTGGAATTTTTGCTCTCCTGAAGGCCTGGGAAATATATGATGCTGTTAAGATAACAGAGGAATATAATGCTTTTGCAGAAGAGTATAATAAAGAGGCAGTTATCTATAATGAGCTTCTGGAATAACGGGTATAAAACATTACTTGACAAATTGTTGAAAATTATATATATTATTATTTAAAACAGGTATATGGAGCTAAATGCGTGGAATGGGAGTAGTAATAAAGGGCAATGTTCCCCAGAGAAAAAGGCCCGCTGGCTGGAAGGCCTTTGAATACCCCTTTATGAAGTCGCCCGGGAGCAGCCTGGCTGAAAGACCAGTAAGTCAGGACGGTTTTTATAAACCGTTATTATTAATTAAGTGCTATTTCCATACAGGAAATAGAATTAAGGTGGTAACGCGAAAAGATCCTCTTTCGTCCTTAACTGGATGGGGGAGGATTTTTTTATTCATAAAATTTGAGAGTAAGGGGGAAATAATGATGTCAAAAAAATTAGCAAAAACCTATGAACCTGATAAAGTTGAAGAAAAATGGTATAAAATATGGGAAGAAAACGGTTATTTTAAACCCTCTTTTGACCCGGAGAAAGAATCCTTCAGTATTGTAATGCCTCCGCCTAATATTACCGGAGAGCTTCATGTAGGGCATGCTTTTGATAATACCCTGCAGGATATATTGACAAGGTGGAAAAGGATGAAGGACTATAATACCCTCTGGCTTCCGGGGACAGATCATGCCAGTATTGCAACTGAGGTAAGAGTAGTTGAAAAAATGAGAGAAGAGGGCCTGGAAAAGGAGGATGTAGGAAGAGAAGGATTCCTGGAAAAGGCCTGGGAATGGAAGGAGAAATATGGAAACAGGATTACGAAACAGTTAAGAAAGATAGGTTCATCCTGTGACTGGTCCAGAGAACGCTTTACTATGGATGAAGGTTGTTCCAGGGCTGTAAGGGAGGTGTTTGTAGAATTATATAATAAAGGACTCATCTATCAGGGTGATTATATCGTTAACTGGTGTCCAGACTGTAAAACAACCCTTTCTGATATTGAGGTTGAACATGAAGATAAAGCAAGCCATATCTGGCATCTGAGATATCCGCTGAAAGATAGTGAAGGATATATTGTTGTAGCTACTACCAGACCGGAAACCATGCTGGGAGATACGGCAGTGGCTGTTAACCCTGATGATGAAAGGTATCAGGATCTGGTCGGCAAAACAGCTATCTTGCCATTAATGAACAGGGAGATACCCATCATTGCAGATGATTATGTTGATAAGGAGTTTGGGACCGGGATGGTAAAAGTAACACCGGCCCATGACCCTAATGATTTTGAGATAGGGCTCAGGCATGTACTGGAACTTATACAGGTTATAAATGAAGAGGCCAGAATGACTGAAATAACCGGGAAATATGCCGGAATGGACCGCTATGAGTGCCGCCAGAAGGTGGTTGAGGATCTGCAGGAACTGGGTTTAATTGAAAAGATTGAGGACTATCAACATGCAGTAGGCCAGTGCTACCGTTGTGATACTGTCATTGAGCCGCTTGTTTCAAAACAATGGTATGTAAAGATGAAACCCCTTGCCGAACCGGCTATAAAGGCCGCAAAGGAAGGGCGTGTAAGGTTTGTACCTGAACGTTTTTTAAAGACATATCTAAACTGGATGGAGAATATACGGGACTGGTGTATTTCCAGGCAACTCTGGTGGGGTCACCGTATTCCGGTCTGGTACTGCCAGGATTGTAATGAGGTCATTGTCAGCAAGGAAGAAATAGTCAAAGAGTGTACTAAATGCGGCAGTAAAAATCTGAAACAGGATGAGGATGTACTGGATACCTGGTTCAGTTCTGCCCTCTGGCCTTTTTCGACAATGGGATGGCCTGAAAAGACAAAGGAACTGGAATGTTTTTACCCCACAAATGTTCTGGTAACCGGTTTTGATATAATCTTCTTCTGGGTCGCCAGGATGATATTTATGGGATTGGAATTTTTGGATGAAGTACCCTTCAGGGATGTATATATACATGGTTTAATAAGAGATGCCCAGGGCAGGAAGATGAGTAAATCTCTCGGCAATGGAGTTGATCCCATAGAGGTTATTGATAAGTACGGTGCTGATGCCCTGCGTTTTACTTTGATAACAGGTAATACACCGGGGAATGATATGAGATTCAGGGAGGAGAAACTGGAGGCCAGCAGAAATTTTGCCAATAAGATCTGGAATGCATCAAGGTTTATATTGATGAATATTGAAGACCTTCCTTATGATACAATAGAGGAAAGCAGCTTACAATACACCCTTGCGGACAGATGGATTATCAGCCGGATCAACAGAGTGACAGAAGAGGTTGATAAGGCTCTCAACAAGTATAGTTTTGGAGAAGTAAGCAAGATCCTTTATGATTTTATCTGGAGCGAGTTTTGTGACTGGTATATTGAGCTGATTAAACCACGTCTCTATCAGGATCAGGATCTCTCTCAAAAAAGAACCGCCCAGTATATCGGTGTAATGGTATTGGAGAGGATATTACGTTTACTTCATCCAGTGATGCCTTTTATTACAGAAGAGATCTGGCAGCAGCTTCCGGGAACGGGAGAAAGTATTATGCTCTCCTCCTGGCCTGAGATTAATTCAGGAGATATTGATGAAAATTCTGAAGAAAAGATGAATATTATAATGGATATTATAAAATCCATCAGAAATATCAGAAATGAGATGAAGGTTAATCCAGGAAAGAGGATAAAGGCTATCCTCAATGTTCCTGAGGAAAAAAGGGAGATTGTAGAAGAAGGGTATGATTATATCAAGAATCTCGGACACCTGAATGAATTAATTGTTGAAATTAACCTGGCTGAAAAACCTGAAAAAGTATCTACTGCTGTTGTTTCAGGTATTGAAGTAATACTACCCCTGGAAGAGATGATTGATATTAATAAAGAAATAGAACGTCTGGAAAAGGAAATTGAAGAAATGGAAAATGAGATTAAACGGGCAGAAGGAAAACTGGCCAACCAGGGATTTGTTAACAAGGCTCCCCGGGAATTAGTAGAAAGGGAAAGAGAAAAACTTCATGAATATCAGAATAAAAAAGAAATTTTAATTGCCCGGTTAAGTGAGTTAAGGTAATCAAGGAGCAGGAGTTTTCCTGCTCTTTTTTCTTTTCTTATAAAAGAAGGAGGTTTTTCAAGGAATTTGTAGAAATATGATAATACAGTCATTTAATAATGTGAAAAACTTAGGGAGGTCTTATTAATGATCAGGGTGGCAGTTTTGACTATTGCGGATAAAGAAACTGCTGAAGAAAAGAGTATTGGTGAGGGGGTTTTTGAAGAACTATTGGAGAGCATTAACGGGGTGGTAGAATATAAGAAGAACCTGTTGGAGGACTTCAGGGTAATACAGGAAGAGTTATTCAATATAACTGAAAAGGGTCTGGCAGACCTGGTTTTAACTATAGGAGGTACTGGTTTTGCCAGAAAAAATGTTACACCTGAAGCGACCATGGCAGTTATAGAGAAAGAGGTTCCAGGTATTACTGAATACATCAGACAGGAAACAGCAAAAAAGATTCCAGAAGTTGTTTTATCAAGGGGAAGGGCTGGAATCAGAAAGGCTGCACTGATTGTAAACCTTCCAGATAGGAAAGAAGAAATAATAGAATCCCTGAAAGCCCTGGTCAAAGTAATTCCGGAAGGAATAAAGATATTGAAAAGCGATTTCCCTCAACAAAGGTATAATTTTATGAAATTATGGTAATTGTGTTTTAAATGAATTTACTCATAATCAGGGTTATTACCAGCAGCAAGCCAAATTCCGCATTAAGACTGGCCGTACTATGGGTAATACTGATCAAATCTTTTTGTTCTCTGGCGTTATAAACAGTTTTTATTCTCCTGGCAGCAAAAGGTATAGTTATAAAAGCTAATGCTGTCCAGGAGGGAAGGAGTCGGTATATTATTAATAAAGCGAGGGACAGATAACTGGAGGATATCAGGAAATAATAATAATACCTGGCTTTCTGGAAACCGATAATAACCGGCAGGGTCCTGAAGCCATTTTTCCTGTCATTTTCATAGTCTCTTAATTCATTGGAATGCTGCATTCCTGTAATTAGAAAACTGACAGGGATACCGCCCCAGACAGGATACAAGCTTTTCTGGCCTGTCTGTATATAATAAATACCCCAGACCATGATTACTCCCATCCAGAGAAAGATTGACGGTCCTCCGAGCCCATAGTATTTGTAGCTGATTGGCTTTGCTGTATAGAAAAATCCTGCCAGAGCACCTATTGTCCCTATGAGAAAAATAAGCCAGCTTCTATAAAGTGATAGTATGATACCAAAAGGGACACTGGCGAGAAAACAACAGACTCCTACCCGGTAAAAGTCATCAATGCTGATAATATCCTTGACCTGTTTGTAGGTAGGAGAAATCATAGGTTCACTGCATTTTGTTTCTATAAAGTAGTCATAATAATCATTGATGAGATTTGTGCCGGTATGTATCAGGATTAGCGGTATCATGCTCAAAATATGGAGTTTTATATCAAAACTTCCCTGGTAAAAGGCCAGTGCAGCTCCTACACTTGTTGATACAGTAGTTGTTACAAAACCATGAGGCCTGATAGCAATACACCAGGCTTTTATTTTTTGAATTCTATCTGTGCCTGCCATACAAACTCCTTCTTTTGATATATTTGTCATTATGATGAACAAAAACAGATAGTAGTATTCATAAATTTAGTAAATTATAAATACAAAAGGAGATTTATCTATGCAACAGGGAAATACAGGAAAAATATATATTTTATTATTCTTTGGGGTTACAGTAATATCTACATCCGGAATTCTAATAAGTTTGTCCACTGCTGCACCTCTTATCATCGCCTTTTACAGAATGTTTTTCAGTGTTCTTATAATGACACCTTTTATTTTTTTCAGGTATAAGGCTCACCCTGGACATTTTTTTAAGCTGAAACCCTTACTGGCCGGTGCTTTTCTTGCCATACATTTTTTTCTCTGGAATACTGCCTTTGAGTATACCAGTATAGCTAATGCAGTTATTTTTATAGCCCTGCAGCCCTTTTTTACATATTTACTGGAGTATTTTTTTGCAAAAGAGGACCTCAGGCCAGGTATCCTGTCCGGACTCGCTTTTGCTCTCCTTGGCAGTATTATTATCAGTATCGGGGATGTAAATATACTCTTTTCCAAAGTATGGGGTGATATACTGGCAATTCTGGCTGCCTTTTTTGCTGCGGCATATCTTTTTACAGGCCGCAGCATGCGGAAAGAACTGGAATATT
>JAAYLO010000198.1 GCA_012521855.1 Halanaerobiaceae bacterium | reverse complement strand
TGTCTTTTCTTCTTTTCTCTTGTTGCCTTTTTTGAGCAGGTTGAGATAACTGTAATCCTGGATTACAAGTGTACCGCCTATAATGAAATCATCAGGATTATATTTATACTCCAGCTCATTTTCTGAACCAATTATTATCATTGGCAGGTCAAATCTATTTTTATTTAATTCAATCTGTAAGTAATGAAAACTCTCATCACTTATTTTTTCTCTTATTTTTTTCACCAGGAATTCTGCTTTAGTAGAGTATACACTTAGTCCTGGATTGATAAAATTGGATAGAGCAAGTGAATTTTCAATTATTTTTTTACAGAAATCCCTGATTATATCCTCGTATTTATCTTTATCGTCTCCTTCATTTACTATATCCTGATAGTTGTCAATTTCTATACTGTATCCATTCAATTCAGAAAAAAAATTACTGTATTTATATTTTTTTAGTTCACCATAAATCCAATTAGCAAAATAGTCAAGTAATATATTTTTTATTATGGCTCTAATATAATCATCCCGAATTTCAGTTCCAATATTACCAGTTTCCTTATCGATAAAGGGCATAAAGATATATTCGCTAAATTTATTTTTTTCTATCCAATTGGCTCTAATCTTTTTATCTGGTAATATATTTTGTATTTCTATCCTTTTTTCTTCTATATTTGTCGGGTATATAAATTGAAAGTTGCCATTTGCCATATCTATATAGACTCTCTGCATATCTCCTAATAATTCCATTACGGAAACCATTCTTTTGAAGAATAAGGTGTTTTTTTCGAATTCCATAAAAAAATCTAAACCTTCTGTAATTACATCCTTTTCTAATTCAAGCTCTTTTATCTGATTATTTATTTCAGCAATCATCTCTTGATCTTTTTCCTCTTGTAATTTGATATTTGATTTCCTTATTTTCATTGCTATTTCAAATATCTTTTCCTGTATACTCAGAAATGTGCTCCAGGAATATTCCTTTCCCGTTCTATTATAAGTATTTGATCTTATGTAATAAGTTGTTATATTATAAACATCATTATTATTCTTTTTCAATTCAATATCTATTTCAGCTAATTTTGCCTTTCTATGATAATCATGATCACCAACCTCCAAAATAATGTTGTCTCCATTTCCAGCTTTTTTAAATTTATAAATGTGTCCTTTATCCCTATGATAATTCAAATAAATTCCTAATGCTTTTTCAACCTTTATGATAAGTTTTTCTCCATTATTATCAACAAAAATTTCTTCTATGGATTCTAATTCTAAGAATTCCTCTCTTATAAACCCATGTATTTTTTCGTATTCCTTATATAAGTATCCCTGCTTTTCCAACCAGTTATAGATATCAGCAAGCATCATATTCTTTGTGATCCTGTCTATGATACACAATATAAAGTGCAGTATAATATAAAGTACAACAAAGCTATATACTATCTTGAGAAAAAACAGTAAACCCGTGGCTAACAGCTTTACTCCAATACCCAAATATGACAGCACTGTACTTATTGTTGTTATGACAGAATACTTCGATAGATTATAAACTATCAATTTTGTATTTATTATAAGCATATTAATATATAGGTCTTTTTGAGCTAAATTTTTAAGTCCGGATTTTATTTTTGTTAATCCCGCAATTATCCCCGGTTTAATAATGTTTCCGATTAATTGATTTAATCTTCTTTCTAAAACACTTTTTACTGAATCAGTTAAAATTGGTCCTGTTATCCCGACCATAAAAACTATAACCGGTTTATACTCAGACTCCATGTTCTCTTTTGTAAAATTAATGAAATTTTCCAGTTCCTTAACGTTATCAGTAAATATACTGGCTGTTATATCACCGCTTAATATTGCTGAATAATAAATTTTATCACCTGGCGAAATACTATCCTCTATTGTTAGAACATTATTGTTTTCATCTTTAAAAATATTATCTTTCCAGGCATCTTTATTGTTAAAAAGTTTTTCACTTATTTTTGATAGGTTATCTTCAGATTCTACTATGTAACATCTATCAGCCCCTAACAGAAGAGAGTTTATGAATGCCCGTTCTCCTCCACCATTACATCCTGTAAAATGTATACTCATATCAGGATACTCTAGAGTAATCCTGCTATAGACCAACTGTAAACATTCCATTTCATCTGGTAATAAATTTTTATTTTCAACTTTTCTGCCTTTATATGCAATTACAATATCGTCTCCTTTTTTAAGTACCAGTACCCGAAATTCATCTATACCTTCTTTATATCTCCCCTCATCATACATGTTGATTTCTTCAACAAATTCTATCTCTCCCTCATCTACATCATTTAGTATGTCCTTTATTTCTTCATAGAGCTGATGATTTTCTTCTTCTTCCATTTCACCTATTATTAGTTTTGCTATGGTTTTACTGTCCACCGATCTTATTATTTTCATAAAACCGACTGGATCTTTCAGAGCTTTTAATAAAAAGCATATTACAGGTCCTATTTCTGATGCATATTTTCCCAGTGCGGTGTTTAGAAGTTGAACCCCTGTTTCTACTGATAATTCAAAAAAGGTTTTTTCTAGCAAACTGGATGCTGTTAATATGGAAAAACCTCTTTTCGCCAAATCTATTACCAGTTTTATCTTCAACAGTTCTTCTTCTTTTTTGTTCATCTTTTCAAAATATTCCCGGCTCGGGTATATCCTTGAATTTTTGTATTTTTCATATTCCTCTTTACTACTAAATTGATCTTCTGTTAAGTATGTATCAAGCAATGCACGTATCGCTGTTTCTACTTCTATCAGATATTCCTCCAGTATCTTATATTTATCCCCTCCATAGATTACTTCCCAGTCCCTCAAGAATGCTCCTTCATTATTTCCTGCTTCCAGCTTCTCCAG
>JAAYLO010000197.1 GCA_012521855.1 Halanaerobiaceae bacterium | reverse complement strand
GGAGTATTTTAACAAATTTTGAGCAGCTTTTATTAGCATAGCTATTAAATAATTTAAGGAACAAGATTATAACCAATATACCTGTAAAAAATAATATAAAGAAAGTCAAAACACACACACCTTTAATATGAAACTTACTCCTGTACTTAAAAAAACATGGAAGCCTGAGGTAATTAAAACACTCTCTCAACAGCCGGATTCCCCTTTTCATATTGACTTAACCAGCTTTTTTTATATGAAGAAAGATCAGTTAATTCCGTCTTAATAAAATCAAAAGCAACACCGCCTGACAGATAACGCTGCCCTATATTTGTTTTGATATAATTATCTGTTTCTTCCTTAACTGTTCTCTCTGTTACTATTGTTATTACTGGAGTTTTTACTGGGGTAGCCAGTTTTTTTATTTCACTTATCTCTATGTCTTCAAAAACAACACCGCATTCTCTTAAGGCCAGGAACAAAGCTGACCATCTGGCCAATTGTTCCAATTTATATAAGAACGGGTATTCCCTCTGATATAAATTGAAATTCTTGTTAAAATGTTCTACCCATTTTTGACCGGGAGTTTTATTGCTGTTTTCATTTATGCTTTCCAAATGTCCTTTAATCATTTTCATCTTTTCTGTTTTTACTGTTAAGACATTACCACTAATTCTGACAACTTTTTCTTCCGGATCAATGGAAATATTGCTTTCATCAAGAGTAAACCAGTATCTTTGCCATTCATCTTCATTATTTTGAGAATTATTACTATCAATACTTATTTCAGGCATAAAATCCCACTCTGACTTTTGCCATTTCTGACTTAACATTTCTTTGCCCATTCTGTTATCATAGCCAATCGATAAACATTTCATGAGCCTGTCAGCTTCATAAAATACAGCTGCTACATGGGTATCCTCTATTGCCCCTCCATAACGAACCATACCATATTTATGCTGATCCAGAGGATTATCCGGCACATCAATGCTTTGCCAGACATAATAATCCGTACTTTCATAAAAACCCTTTAGTAAAAATGGAATATCAATGGGCAGAATATTATCTGAATTATGGATTTTGGTATTGGCTTTTTGGGTTATAATAAAAAGCCTGTTATTATCGACAAACGCTCCTTCAACTGTTCCCTGCTCTATTATCCTTTTTATGTTGACAAGACTGAATGAGGAAGACTTTACATTGGATATACTATAAACAATTTGATCACCTTCAATATCACCAACAATCATTCTGCTTCTAAAAATAGAATCTGAATTCTCAGCAAAGTAAGACTCACGTTTCTCTCCTATACTCACTTTCATAAGCTGCTTTTCCAGTTCAGTATATTTTCTATTTATCTTGTTCAGGATTACCTGGTTTTTTGAAACAAATTCATCCAGCCAGTCAGCATATATTACATCCTCTCCTGTAACCAAAAAATCCACAGGCTGATTATCAAGATATCTCCGTGTTTCATCCTGAGTAATTTCAGAAAATACAGCTGAAGATAAAAATATGATAAATAGAAGCATAAGGAAATATTTTCCGTTAGAAGACATATCTTACCTCCCATTACAGCCTCTCTGTTTTTCAGTGTAACTGTTTTTTCACCTTTACCCACCCTGCTTTTCCAGGGTTAAAAAGCCTGTCAATAAAGAAAATACCCTTAACTGTAAGGATACTCATAATTAACATGAATTTGAAATCAAAGATCTTCATAGCTGATAAAGTTGATACCTGCTTTTCCCATTCCCTCAATAGCTTTTTCAACATCTTCTTCCTTTATTCCTACAACCCCTTCCTCGACTATATATACCCTGAAACCCTTATTAAGGGCATCCATCGCAGTTGATTTTACACAATATTCTGTTGCCAGTCCGACAATATACAATTCCTTAACTCCCTTGTCCTTTAAATACTTTTCCAGATTGCTATTTGTAGCCTCAAATGCTGAATAGCCGTCATCCTTGCTTTCTGTTCCCTTTAGAAAGATCTTATCTATTCTGTCCGCTTTTAGTTCTGGATGTAACTCAGCTCCTTCAGTATTTTCCACACAATGCACAGGCCATTTTTCAAAATGTACACTTTCAACTGGATGCCAGTCCTTTGATGCAAGCACTAAATCAAATTTCTCCATAAGTTGATTTACAACAGGAACTATCCTGTCACCATCCGGTACAGCAAGTTTAGCGCCAGGACAAAAGTCATTTTGTAAATCAACAATTAATAATGCTTTCATTTCTTGCCCCCCTTTTTTTCTAATATGTTATATCCAAGTTATGTAAGCTCATTCAGGATCTCCAACCTGTTTATAATATATTTAATTCTTCAATATTATCTTTTCTCCTGCTTTTTTTCCTGTATTTTGTAAGTTTAGCTATATTTTGTAGTTCTACTTCTCAGTCTCCACTCCATTTACCTTATTTTCACAACTATATTGATCTGTTGTATATATAGCCGCTACATCATATACCTCATCTCCATTGGGATACTTATATTTTTCAATGAGTTCAGTCAAAACACTGCTTCTATTGTTCTTCCAGTTTCTCTATAATCTTTCTTATCCTGTATATAGCATAGGTAAAAAACATAAGCACAAATGGTATATAGATCCGGATACCTGCAGTTATCAGCTTTTGCCCTGAAACAATGCCAGCCGGCATTCTCTGTCACATGCTCCCAGCCAGCATCCCTGAAAATTGACAGATACTCCTCTTTATCTATATTCATACACCCTGTGTAATCATATTTGTAAATATAATCAGCCGGTTCTGCTCTTTCAAATGTATACAGGCCAAGTGTGCACTTTTTCAGGTGCCAGCCTTCTTTAGACATCTCCCGCAGCCATTTTTCTTCCTTTTCTTCTTCCCAGGCCGGTGTAGGTTTTAATACCCGCTTTATTTTACTGGACATTATTGTTCTCCCCCCATCTTTTCAATAATATATTTGCTATCCTGTATCATCTGTTTCAGCCTCTCATATTCAAGTTTCAACACTGTTCTTCCTGAGTCCGTTAAACAATAATTCTTCCGCCTGCCGTCTTCCTGTTCTGATCCTTCAACCATTGTAATCAATCCTTCTTCCTGCAATTTGCTTAATGCCCCATATAGAGTACCAGGGGCCAGAATCACTCTCCCTTCGGTTATTTCTTCTACATTCTGCATAATACCATAACCATGCATGGGTTCAATCAAAGACATCATTATATAATACGTTGTTTCTGTTAATGGCAGGTAATTCTTTTCAATACCGGTCCTGTCCATCTATTAAAACTCCCTCCCTTATATCGGCTCACTTTATATCACCTTTCTTTATATCGGCTTGCTATATATCGTCTATCGATAGATTAGCACAATAAAAAAGTCATGTCAAGAGTTTTATTAATTATTTTTCTGTTTAATCATTTGAGATCTCCCCGCTTAAGCTATATATCTGATTTAATGGGGGGAACCTCACACTGGATTTATTCTTCTGTTCCTCAGCTTCTTGTTCTCTTTAAAAAACTATCCGTTCCTTAAGACCTGCAGGAGTTATTTAAAAAGTTGAAAAATAAAAATAAAGAAGTAGCCAAACGGATTGTAAGTATTGTAATAGCTATGGAAGATAAATATAGTCAATAGTACAGGCTCATCCTTCTATCCTTTTCACCAGATTAATAATGTACTCACAGGCTTCTACAG
>JAAYLO010000196.1 GCA_012521855.1 Halanaerobiaceae bacterium | reverse complement strand
CATTTTTATAAAGTCATACATTTTATTTTTTCTTCTATTTTAAAATTTTATTAACAGCAGCTCCTTTGAGCAGGCAAAAAAAAACTGACTGTTAAAAAACAGTCAGAGCTTTTCGAACTCAACCATTTTTCCTTCTTGACTGGATAGAACTATATCATATCATTTTTGTTATGTCAAGAATCATCTCAATTTTTATATATAATTCACCATATAATATCTTTCTGCATAATATATAGCAAACTACAAAAAGGAGGATTTCAATATGGCGGAAGGAATCGGTTACGGCGGAGGCAGTGCTATAATTTTCTTGATCCTTATCCTGTTATTATTGGGCACACCCGGTTTTTATGAAAAAAAATAAAAAAACCAAACTTTTTTTAGCAGGAGGTGAGTTTCAAGGATGGGTAACTATGCAGAAGGATATAGGTATGGTGATCCTGCTTTTATTCTTTTCCTGATATTGATTCTCTTGGTACTGGGAACCTTCGCTGGTTATTGCTAAAATATGCTAACTACACATGAAAAAATCAGGGGATAACTCCAGCTATCCCCTTTATTGTTTTTTTATTTTTTTCTTTGAAATTATTTTATCTAGCCAATTTATAGATATTCAGAACATCTTCATAATATAATTTCTTGAAATTACCTACGGGTCCATTTTCTGTACACTTTTCTGCCATTTCTTCCAGCCTGTTATCTGCTATTTCCAGTTCCTGAAGAGTTGTAGGAAGTCCGATTGAGCTGAAAAAGTCCTTTGTTTTCCTGATACCCTCCAGGGCAGTTCTTTCAGGATTCTGAAAATCATTCTCTACACCCCATACCCTCACAGCATATTGTACAAAGTGTTGGATATTTTCCCGGTAAACATATTTCATCCAGGCTGGAAATACAACTGCCAGTCCTGCACCATGCGGAACATCATATATTCCGCTCAACTCATGTTCTATCATGTGAGATGCCCAATCTTCTATCCGGCCTGTTCCCAGCAAACCATTATGTACAACAGCGCCGGCCCACATAATTTGAGCCCGTAGTCCATAATTTTCAGGTTCATTAAGAACCAGAGGGACAGCCCGGATCATGGTCTTCAAAACAGACTCAAGCAATCTGTCTGTAATATCTACATCTGTACTCTGAGTAAAATACCTTTCCAGAGCATGTGCCATAATATCTGCCGCCCCGCAGACTGTTTGATAGTCCGGTAAAGTATATGTTAATTCCGGATTTAAGATAGCAAATTTCGGCCTTATGAGATCTGAACCACAGTCTCTTTTTAAACTTCCCTCTTCCCTTGTAATGACAGAAGCAGGACTGGATTCACTTCCTGCGGCAGGAATAGTCAGTACAACACCTACAGGGAGTGCCTCTTTTATAACCGCTTTGCTGGAATAGAAATCCCAGACATCACCTTCATAATTAACTCCTATGGAGATTGCCTTGGCGGAATCAATTACACTGCCTCCGCCTACTGCCAGAATAAGATCAATATTGTTTTCACGGCATAATCTAATACCTTCTTTTACCAGTTTCAGTCTCGGATTTGGCTGTACACCGCCCAGTTCTGTAAT
>JAAYLO010000195.1 GCA_012521855.1 Halanaerobiaceae bacterium | reverse complement strand
GTTTATTATATATTTTATTGAATGAAACTTATTTTACTCTCAAAATATACTCAAATTTACTATCATTTGTTTGTTGAAAACTTGATTATTTCTGTATATAATGTTATTTGAAATAATCTCAATTTTTTTTATTTTGTAATATTCGAAAGATATGATGTACACTCTGCCTTTAAAATATTATTTCAGGGGGGTGTTATTATTAAAGTATTAATCATCGATAAAGACACTCAATTATGTAAATCCCTTAAACAGCTTCTTCTTAATGAAAACCATATCGTAGATTGTGTTAATGAAGGAATTTCTGCTATAGATATAATCATGGCAAATAACTATGATGTAATAATCCTGGAAAGTATTCTGCCAGATATGGATGGTATTGAGCTAATAACTTATATCAGGGAAAAAGGCAATATTACCCCTATTCTGCTATTAACTTCAAAAAATAAAATCTCTGACAAGATCAATGCTCTTAATAAGGGTGCAGATGACTACTTAACAAAACCATACAATCCCGAGGAATTACTGGCAAGACTGCGGGCACTCTGGCGGAGAAGTTCTTACTTCACTCTCAAAGATGAAATCATCACTTTATCAAACATTACTTTAAACAAATCAAGAATAGAACTCTGCTCTCAGAATAGAAAGGAACATTTAACCCCCAAAGAGTTTGAATTGATTAATATATTCCTGAACAATCCCTATCATGTTCTCACAAAAGATACTATTATTTCGAAAATATGGCCCTTTGATATTGATGTGTGTTATAATACGCTGGAAGCTCATATATCCTCACTCCGGAAAAAATTGAAACGCATAAACTCAAAACCCAGAATAATTACTGTCAGGGGAATAGGTTACAAAATGGAGGCATAAAAATACTACTGCAGTATTACTGCAGTAGTATTTTTATACTCAGTTTTTTCTTTACATCAGTCAGCCAGTGCACCCTTTCTTTTTGCCGAAAAATAAATTCTCTTTATCCGGGAAATAAATTCTGTTATTATACCCTGTTTACTCAGAACATCAAAGGCTACAGCAGCCAACAAAACAAAACCTTTGACTACCATCTGCCAATCCTGGCCAATACCCATAATGGACATCCCGTTATTAAGGATACCCATAATCAAAGCTCCAATAAGGGTACCGCCTACAGTTCCTATCCCTCCAGTAGCACTTGCACCACCTATAAAGCAGGCTGCAATTGCATCCAGTTCAAATCCATTTCCCGCCCCTGGAGCAGCTGAATTCAGCCGGGCTGAAAATACAATTCCTGCTACAGAAGCCAGAAAGGCCATATTTACATAGGCAAAAAACAACAGTCTTCTTGTATTAACACCAGACAAACGGGCAGCCTTTTCATTTCCCCCCAGGGCATAGAGATGACGCCCTGCCACTGTAGAAGAAGTAAAATAACTATAGGCAATGAGTATAATTCCAAGAGTAATAAAGACCATTGGTACACCACGATAATTTGCCAGAATACTAAATAACCATATAATACCTGCAGCAATAACTACCAGCCTGATACCCAGTAAATACGGGCTTTCCACAGAATATCCTTTGCGTTTGCGGGAGTTATAGCTGGTTATCTGGACAATACAATATATTACTGCCAAAAGTATGCCCAATAATAATGATGTAGTATTTCTTACCCCAAACAAATTAATTCCTTCAAATATATCTGGAATATATCCTGTGGAATAAGCAAGGTACTCCCGGGGGAAAGGGGCCAGAGTCAAACCTTTTAATACTATCAGAGTAAAACCCCTGAATATAAGCATACCGGCCAGTGTTGCAATAAAAGCTGGAATCCTCATATAGGCAATCAGGAAACCCTGCCAGATACCAATACCTATACCGATCAATAATGAGAGCAGAATAGAAAGGTGCGGATCCCATCCCCGGACAATGGCAAATGTACCGGCACAGGCACCGACCAGGGCCAATACTGATCCTACAGACAGATCGATATTGCCTCCTGTCAGTATACAGAGCAGCATACCAACTGCCATAATTACCACATAGGCATTCTGGAAAATCAGGTTAGACACATTCATTGGTTTCAATAATGTACCATTTGTTACTTTCTGGAAAAATAGTATTATACAAACTAATACTATAAGCAATATATACTGCTTCAAATTTTTTATTATTTTAAACAGTATAGTTTTCCAATCCATACTCTACTCCCCCTTTATTCGCCTGTATTATAGAATTCATAATTCCTTCCTGAGTAGCCTCCGACCGGGGAACTTCATCTATTATTTTACCTTCATTCATTACATAAATACGGTCACACATTCCCAATATTTCCGTGAGTTCAGAAGATATCATTATTATTGCCTTCCCCTGTGTGGCCAAATCATGTATTATCTCATAAATTTCAAATTTTGCCCCAACATCAACACCACGGGTCGGTTCATCAAGAAGGAGGACATCAGGCTTCGAATAAATCCATTTACCTAAAAGCAATTTTTGCTGGTTTCCACCTGACAAATTACCTGCATAGTGTTCAACACTCGGCGCCTTTATTTTTAACATCTCCCGATATTTTTCAGCTACCTTTCTTTCAAGATCCTTATCAATCTTGCCTTTCCTGGAAACAAAATCCATTCTGGGCAAAGTAATATTGTGTATTATATTGCTGCCTAATAATATACCGCTTTCCTTCCGGTCCTCCGTAACATAGGACAGTCCATTGTAAATGGCCTGAGGTATAGAATCCAGTTCCAGTATTTTTCCATCTTTAATGAGCATACCTGATATATTTGTCCCATAAGCACGACCAAAAATAGACATGGCCAATTCAGAACGGCCAGATCCGATCAAACCATAGATACCTACAACCTCACCCTTTCGAACCTTAAAGGATACATTGTCTACAACCTTACGTTCCGTATATAGCTCATGATAGACTGTCCAGTTCTTTACCTCAAAAGCTATCTCATCCTGTATCGTGTTAGAGCGTTTAGGATAACGGTCAGTCATTTCACGGCCAACCATTCCCCGGATAATTCTTTCTTCCGATACCTCCTGACTCCTGTTATCCAGGGTTTCAATAGTACGGCCGTCACGGAGAACAGTTATCCTGTCAGCACAATAAGCAATCTCATGCAATTTATGGGATATAATGATAGAGGTAATACCTCTTTCTTCTCGTAATCTTAATATAAGATCAAGAACATTCTGGGAATCCTGTTCATTCAGAGAAGAGGTAGGTTCATCTAAAATCAGCAGGCGGACATTTTTGGCAAGAGCTTTTGCAATTTCCACCAGTTGTTGTTTGGCGACACTGATATCCTTAATCAGGGTATGGACATTTTCATCCAATCCCACCATACGCAAATATTCTTCTGCCTTTTTATATGTCTGGTTCCAGTCTATTATCCCTCTTCTTTGCTGCTCATTACCCAGAAACATGTTCTCTCCTATAGATAGATATGGTACCAGTGCTAGCTCCTGATGAATTATAACTATTCCCATACGTTCTGAATCTTTAATTCCCTGATGCCGGCATTCCTGGCCGTCAAAGTAAATATCTCCTGAATAAGAACCATAAGGATAGACTCCGCTCAATACATTCATCAATGTAGATTTACCGGCACCATTTTCTCCAACAATGGCGTGAATTTCACCTTCTTCAACAGTTATATTTACATTATCCAGAGCTTTTACACCAGGAAATTCTTTTGTAATAGAACGCATTTCCAGCAATATCTTTGCCATTTATATACCCCCCATAAAAGGGGCAGATGGGCATAGCCACACCCACCTGCCCATAATAACTTTCTAATTAAAGTCCTAACTGTTCAGGAGTATAATAACCGCTGTCAATCAATAATTCTTTATAATTGTTAATATCAGCAAATACAGGTTCACAGAGGTAAGTAGGAACAATTTTTACACCATTATGATAATCAGTGGTATTATTGATTTCCGGTTCTTTACCTTCGCTGATGGCTTTTATCATCTTAACAACCTGAGCAGCAAGTGTACGGGTATCCTTGAATATGGACATTGACTGATAACCGGCAATAATATTTTTTGTATTGGCTATATCGCAATCCTGACCTGTAATATATGGGAAATTGTTTTTATCAAAACCAGCACCACTCAATGAATTGGTAACGCCCAGAGCCGTTGAGTCATTGGAGCAGAGAACTGCATCAAGTCTCTGGCCGGCTGAATAATGAGCAGCAATCAGATTGTCCATACGGGCCTGAGCCCTTGCAGAATCCCATTCTAATGTAGCAATCTGCTCAAACTCAGTCTGGCCTGAAGGCACAACAACTACACCTTTGTCAATATATGGTTTAATTACATCCCATGCTCCTCCAAAGAAATAACGTGCATTATTGTCATCCGGAGATCCGCCAAAGAATTCCATATAAACCGGGTCATCAGCTGTACGGGAATCCAGATTCAGTACGTCTTTAATATATGTACCCTGAATGGTACCAACCATATAGTTATCAAATGTTGCATAATAAGAAACAGCATCTGTCTCCATGATCAGACGGTCATAGGCAATAACCGGAATTCCTTCTTCTTTTGCAATTTTCAGGACAGTACCAAGAGAGCTGCCATCAATAGAGGCTATTACAAGTATATCACAGCCTCCCAGAATCATGTTTTCAATCTGTGAAACCTGTGTGGCAACATTATTATTCGCATACTGCAGGTCCACTATATAACCTTCTGCTTCCAATTGTGCTTTCATGTTAGCGCCATCCTGATTCCAACGCTGCAGACTTTGTGTAGGCATTGCCACACCGATCTTTTTAGCTGCAAAAGCAAATGTAGATATACCTAAAACCATTAGCAAGATTAATAAAATTGTTAATCCCTTTTTCATTTTATATACACTCCTTTATTTTTATATTAATATTTTTTTGCTCCCTCTTATTTACTGAATTCTTATGGGAATCATTTCAAGCTGCTCAATACCCCCCTTCCCAAATAATTGTCAATCTTACCGAATTCTAGCCTTATATTTCTTTATTTTAACATTGCTTTCTGAATTTAATCTGAAGATAATCATTAAGCTTCCAATTCATGTGAAAATATAATAATGTTATAGTCTCAATTTTTTCTTTATAATATTATTATGCCGTCATTCTATTCTTTATTTCTATGTTTTAAATTTAAATTAAATACCATTTCAGGAAAAACTATTTTCCTCATCATTCAATATTTATTCTCTTCAAACTGCCATCCTTTTTCCCGGCTTTTTCCCTTTCCAGATACTCTCCTGTCAGTTCGTGAATAATAGATACAATACTGCTTTCTGCCTGTTTAGCACGGGCCCGTATTTCTCCAGGAAACAATTCAATTATATTACTGGCTATTTGCATTTTCAGGCTCAGGAAATTTCTAAGCAGTTCATTGTTATTCACCAATTCCACCTCCGAAACGTATTAACAGGGTATCATCTTCGAATCTGGCTCCAGTCACCTGATAATTTAAAAGAGTTCTCGGGAGAATTAGATTTCTTTTGAAATTAGCACCTCTGATAATAAGTTCTTCTCCCTTCTGATTCAGACTCAGTTCCTCTTTATCGACAAAAGGTATATGTATTTTCAAAAGATATCCATTCTCATCTTTAGTGGCCTCTTGAGTCCGGGTATTATAGTAAATTTCTTCGGGGGACCTGTCCGTAAAAAGATCCTGCCCTATCTGCTTAAGCATATTCAATCCTACAATTTCCTCTGGATAAAGAGGCACCTCAAATATAAGGACAGGGTAAAAACTATCCTTTATCATCTTCCGGTATTTTTTATGTATTTCCTTCCAGGCCTTGAAATAGTCATCCTTAACTTCTTCAGGTATAACCCTGTTAACTATAATAGCATCCACGTTATAGTTATACATGTTCAAATAAGTAAAACTCCTCTGGGCTTCTTTGACCACCATTTTTTCTGGATTAACCACCACTCTTACACTTGTAATCTCGCGGTCAGAGAGAATTTCCCTTACTTCGTCCAGTTGAAGATAAATACGCTCAATTTCTTTCATTACACCGTCTGATGGCATAGGAAGACCCAATAATGGCTCAATTAGTGGTTTTGTAACTTTTAGAGCTGCTCTTTTTATGGGGAACAATTTCTCCATCCACCAGCGGAGCATATCAGGAAAACTTAGTAAAGCCAGTGTTTCACCTGTAGGAGCACAGTCAACAATAATTACATCATAACTTTTTTCCTTATAATAAGCCAGTATTCTCATGAGACTTAACAAATCCTCAATCCCGGGCAAAATAGTCAGCTCTTCAGTAGTGATATCCCTGACTGCCTTTGCTGTAAAGAGATCAGTCAGATATTTTTGTACTTTGCTCCAGCCTCTCTCTGCCTCATGAATGGTTTCGATCTCCTGTGCCCACAAATTCTTCTGCAGCTCAACTGGTTCCGGAGAAAGCCTTAAATCAAAACAATCCCCCAGACTATGAGCAGCATCAGCACTTATAACCAGAGTCTTCAACCCCTTTTTAGCACTTTCCACAGCAGTAGCCGCTGCAATACTGGTCTTTCCAACTCCACCCTTTCCAGTATAAAGAATGAGCCGCATTCAGCTTAACCTCCTTATATTTTGTTGCCCGAATATTTCCATCTTCGAATTATTTTTCTTACAAAAAGCCTGGTATATTCAGACAATTCCACCAGGCATACATAATGATGTGACAATAGAAGGATTATTCTATCTCAATTTTTCTTATTTTATTTTCTTCTGATTCTGTTTCCTGTTCTTTCCTGGTTGTATCATTGAGTAGTTCAATTATCCTGAGAAAAACTTTACCAAGCAATTCTTTTTCCTCTTCGGTCAATGAATCCGTAATTTTCCTGAAATAATAATCAGCAATTTCTTTTATCTCATTTACAAGCCTCTTCCCCTTTTCTGTCAATTTTATAATAACTATTCTCCGGTCTGTATCACTTCTGCTCCTTTGAAGATAACCCTTATTCACCAATCGCTCTGCAAATCCAGTAGCAGTGCTCATGGAAACTTTTAGATACTCCGCAATCTGGCTCATAATTATATCTTCATATCTATCCGCAAAAAGCAGAGTAAGAAGCTCAGATTTGGAAAAAGACAGATCCAGTTCAATCCAGTCCTGCGGGTAGAGCAGTTTTCTGATATTTTCTAAAAACAGATTATACAGGCCCTCATGATCCAAAACTATTTCCTCCCATGAATATTTCATAGTTCGAAACACTTTGCCTTAATAATAGCATTATTTTTTTCATCTGTCAAGCACAAAAATCATCAAAAATGATACAGTGTTATATCTTTAGTGTTATATCTTTAGTGTTATATCTTTAAAGAATGTTTTTATAATATCCCTGTACATCTTTAACCTGTCTCGAAAACCCTCAACAACCCCTCTTTTTTCTTCTTTCATAATATGGGTTAAACTCTCCAGCTCAACGTACTTTACCCTGCCATTTCTTTTTACAAAATGATTAATGGCAACTTCTGCCCCATATCCGGCTTCCTTTAGATTACTTATACCCTTTAGAGCCTCTCTTCTGACAGCTCTCTGCCCTGATAAATATGGGGATGCAAATTGGGCAAAATCAGTAGAAACACGGCCTCTACTGAATATTCCCACTGTCATATCTGCCTCCTGTTTGATAACAGGTTCCAGTAAACTATCAATATGTTTTTCCTTTAAACCAATTAAGTCTGCATCAAGTATCAGAATAATATCTGCAAAAATTTCACTGATACCTCTATATAATGCAGCCCCCTTACCCTGATTTTCATTAAGCCTGATTACCCTGGCACCACACTTTTGGGCCTTCTGGTAAGTGTTATCCATGGAGCCGTCGTCGATGACAACAACTTCATCTATTTTAGATGATTTTTTTAGAACTTTTATTACAGACTCAATTGTTTTTTCCTCATTATATGCTGGTATCAGTGCTGAAATCTTCATGCTATCATCCCCTATTCATAGTATATAAAAACAGCTAATTCCTCTATATTATTTTATCATAAAAACAGACTCTTAAAACAGGCAATAGTTCTTTTTTCATCTATCTTACTCTATCAAGAATAATTTGATAACCAATTATACATTAATAATTATCAAAAAAAATATCATCCATACAGATGATAATTTAATCAGGATATTGAGTTTTCTTTTGTGTGTTTTTAATAAACAAACCAATTCCAGAACCCAGAGCCAGATGTGGTATAAACAAAAGAAGATTTGGTAAAGGAGTGAGTAAAGAAGCCCTGGTTACATCTAAAGCCATTAATGCCCCATATAAAATAATATAAAAAAGGCTGGAAACAAAAACACTTTTTATTACGGGATATCTATTGCCAGTAAATCGAATAAAATAAACTGTTGTAACACCGATAAACCCAACCATAATCCAGTCAGAAATTGCACCAATAACTAAACTTACCGGATCATCTATAAATTCTTTAGAAACAAAAGCTCCTGCTGCAATATGCATAAATGTATATCTTAAATATCCTGTAAAATGAAAGGCCCATGCAATTAATTCTTTGGGTATATTCCCAATAAGACCAGCTAAAATGCCAAGTATTACATTATCCTCTAAAAGATTATTGTCGGCCATTGCATCCACCTGTTTCTTAATTTTATTATCTCTGCAAATAATCTAACAGATAATAAATAAATAACATAGTTAAAATAAATGATACAGAGTTATCCCAATACTATTTTTTCTTTGTGCCATGGAAATTATTCTTTCAATTATCCTTTACACTGAAAACAGATTATTTACTTTCATACTGCTCTATCAAATCATCCATCTTTTCATCCCATTCCTGATCTACCCTGCACCTATCCGGGTCTGATCTAAACCATTCAATTGTCTGCCTGATTCCTTCTGCAAATGGCACTGTTGCTTTAAACTCGGGGACAAATCTTTTGATCTTGCTGTTATCAAAAACACAGCTAATAGCCTTGTCACCAAGCAGGCTCCCTTCTTTTTCAGGAAATTTAGATACTATGAAATCTGAAGAGATATGGACTATATCAACTTCTGCCCCGACAGCCCTTCCGATTGTCTGATAGATCTGATTCCAGTTTAAGACCTCATCTGATGTTATATGAAAGGCATGGCCGATTGACTTCATATTACCCAACAATCCGATAAATCCTTTTGCAAAATCTGTGTTGTGTGTCAGAGTCCATAGAGATGTACCATCTCCATGAACAATTACTTTCTTTCCTTTTAGCATTCTATCTATCAGTGTCCAGGGATACCTATCACTATTCAGGACCGCCGGAATCATTGTATTGCCATAGGTATGCGAAGGCCTGACAATGGTAACAGGAAAACCATTTTCCCTGTATTCATCCATAAACAATTTTTCACAGGCTATTTTATCCCTGGAATACTGCCAGTAGGGATTAGCCAGGGGTGTTGACTCTGTTATCAGGTAATCTGTCGGCGGTTTCTGATATACAGAAGCAGAACTTATAAATATATACTGATCAGTCATATCCTTGAAAATTTCAAGATCAGCCCTGGCCTGTTCAGGTGTATAAACAATCCAGTCTACTACAGCATCAAAGTGATAATCACGCAATATCTCCTTACTGGACTTAATATCCCGGATATCTCCTACAATCACCTTTGCCCCTTCGGGTACAAACTCTTTGTTCCTGCCCCGGTTAAAGAGATATAATTCAATACCTTTTTCAACAGCCAGCCTGGAAACTGCCTGACTGATCACTCCTGTTCCGCCTACAAATAATACCTTCATCTCTCTATCAGCTCCTTTATATATTACTTATCTCATCCGTCTTTCTTTCATCTGAACGCTTCTCCCTTTCATCTTTATGATACCCCTCAATTTTTTGTATTGTCAACATTTATATAAATGGGTTCTCCATAAATCAAAACCCCAATCATTCCCTTCCCTGGATGATTGGGGTTCCTGTCTGAATTCCCTATAGCCCTCTTGGTATATAGTGAGTATGGAGTAATCCATGAGCTTTATGGCCGCCCTGCTCTCCAAGATAGTCGTCATATAATTTTTTTATATAAGGATTCTCATGGGAGTTCCTCAGCTTCTTGTTTTTATCAATCTCATAGATAGCCTTAAGACGTTCTTCTCTTATTTCAGCATTTGTAGGTATAGGCTGCCCGCCTCCACCCAGACATCCTCCAGGACAGGCCATCAATTCAACAAAATGATACTCTTCCCCGCCCTTTATTTTTTCCATCAACTTTCTGACATTAGCAAGCCCATTTGCAACTGCAGCCTTAAGTTTCAGCTCACCTATCTGTACTTCTGTCTCCTTTATACCTGTTGTTCCCCGGACAGCTTCAAAGTCCAGATTTTCCAGTTTTTCACCTGTTATCAGTTCAAAGGCAGTCCTCAGAGCAGCCTCCATTACACCGCCGCTTGCCCCGAATATATCGGCAGCGCCTGAAGACACACCCATAAAAGAATCAAATTCTGTTTCCTCCAGACTGGTCATATCTATACCGGCCATCTTGATCATCCGGGCCAGTTCTCTGGTAGTCAGTACATAGTCAACATCTCCGGCCATTTCTGGACGATAAGCTTCAAACTTCTTGGCTGTACAGGGCATTACTGATACCACAACAATATCTTCCGGTGAAAGATTATTTTTCTCAGCATAATAACTCTTTGCCAGTGCCCCGAACATCTGTTGAGGAGATTTACAGCTGGAGACATTGTCCAGGAATTCTGGATAGAAATGTTCAATAAACCTGATCTAGCCGGGACTGCAGGAAGTAAAGAGAGGTAATCTTCCGCCTTCCTTTATCCGCTCAATTAACTCTGTCCCTTCTTCCATAATAGTAAGATCAGCTGTAAAATTGGTATCAAAAACCCGGTCAAAACCCAGACGCTTCAAGGCTGTCACCATCTGTCCAGTAGCAATAGTACCTGCCTTACAGCCAAATGGTTCTGCTATAGCAACTCTCACTGCTGGTGCAGTCTGTACTATAACATGTTTTTCAGGGTCATTGAGAGCTTTCCAGACATTATCATAATGATAGACTTCATGAAGTGCTCCGGTCGGGCAGGCATGAATACACTGGCCGCAGTTTGTACACTCAACATTTCCCATCCCCTTATTTTCATATGTTGTTACTATTGTAGCCGGACCGCGGTTTGCCATGGTAAATATTCCTATTCCCTGAACCTCTTCGCACTTTCTGATACAACGCCCGCAGGTAATACATTTGTTGGGTTCCCTGACTATAGAATAACTTGAACTGTCAATAGGATAACCCTTATCAAGAGTCCTCAGCCTGACTTCACTGATTCCGATCAATTCCGCTACTTTTCGCAGCTCACAACTATTATTTCTGCTGCAGGTCAAACAATTCAGCTCACAACTGATATAATGAGATGCAATAATCAATTCAAATAAGTTTCTCCTTACTTCCATTATCTTCGGTGTATGAGTCTTAACGACCATACCTTCCCTGACCTGGGTAGCACAGGCTGGTTGTAGCAATCGTTCTCCCTCTACTTCTACAACACACAACCGGCATCCTCCATAGATGGAAAGCCCTTCCTCATAACACAGTGTTGGTATCTTTATATGTGCCTTTTCTGCTGCTTCCAGAATAGTCGCATCAGGTTCAATCTCAAGTCCTACATTGTCAATCACAATATTAACCACCAGTTATCTCCTTCCTTTCCATTAGTTCATTTCCGAACTTATCGAATACTGAATTGATAAAATTAAGAGATGTCTGCCCCAGGCCGCAGCGGGCAGCAAGATGGATGGTCCTGCCCAGGTCACTGATTATCCTGACATCCCTTTCCGAGAATCGTTCAGAATTGCTTTTCAGTATATGATGAACCTGGCGGTTTCCCTCCCGGCATGGAAAACAGGTCCCGCATGTCTCATCCATAAAGAAACGCGATACATTGTTTAATAAACTCACCAGGTTGTGTCCTTCTGCAACGACTATTATTGCACCGGAACCCAGGCTGGTTCCGGCTTTCTCCAGATCTTCATAAGTATAGGGGATATCTATTTCATCTGCAGTAAGTACTGCCGTAGATATTCCGCCAGGAACCACAAACTTTAATTTCCTGTTTTCCCTTATTCCTCCGCCAAATTCTGTGATAATTTCTTTGAGGGTCATCCTGCCAAATTCTATTTCATAAACACCCGGTTTCTGTACATCACCGCTCAAACAGACCAGTTTTGTTCCGCGGCTTCCTTCAGTCCCCATTCTACTATATACTTCTGGCCCATTTGTTATTATTTCAGCTGCCGCTGTCAGTGTCTCTACATTGTTTACAACTGTCGGTTTCCCAAAAAGTCCTTTACTTACTGGATAAGGGGGTTTAATGCGGGAACTGCCCCTTTTGCCTTCAATAGAATTTAACAAAGAAGTCTCATCACCACAGACATAGGCACCGGCACCCTTTACCAGATGAAGGTCAAAGGAAAAACCGCTGCCAAAGATATTTTTACCTAATATGCCTTTATCATAGGCCTTT
This sequence comes from Halanaerobiaceae bacterium, assembly GCA_012521855.1. Taxonomy (GTDB): domain Bacteria; phylum Bacillota; class Halanaerobiia; order Halanaerobiales; family DTU029; genus JAAYLO01. The sequence continues at coordinate 728 of JAAYLO010000195.1, read as the reverse complement.
TCTATTATCCTTTTAAATATCCTGACAGGCCTATGGTACTCTCCCCTGATATAACAATACCCTTCATCTGCTCCAATAGCATAGGCAGCAATCATTATCCCCTCGAGAACTTTTACAGGATTATATTCCAGCAGAAAACGATCTTTAAAGGTACCCGGTTCACCTTCATCACCATTACAGATTACGTATTTTTTATCACTCTTTTCTTTCAATGCCAGCTCCCATTTCAAACCTGTCGGAAAACCGGCGCCGCCCCTTCCCTTCAGGCCGGATTCTTTTACTTGCCGTGCTATATCTTCTCTCTCCATACTTAAGGCCTTTTTCAGACCGGAAAAATCATAATTTTCTATCTGATCATACATATCCTTTTTTAGAAACAAGGTTTCTTCCATCTCTTCTCCACCTCCCTATACACATTTTCTCAATATATCAAGTGCCATGCTTTTACTTACATGAGTATAGACCTGGTCATTGACCATCATTACCGGACCTTCACCGCAGTATCCAAGGCACTCCACTACTTCCAGGGTAAACATCTTATCCTCTGTGGTCTCTCCATTTTCAATCCCCAGATAACTTTTTATAGTCTGAACTATGCTGTGAGAACCATTCAGGTGGCAGGATAGACTGTCACAAACCCTGATAATATATTTTCCCGTTGGTTCAGTATAAAACATGGAATAAAACTTGATTGTTCCATATACCTGGGATCTGGGCACATTAAATTC
>JAAYLO010000194.1 GCA_012521855.1 Halanaerobiaceae bacterium | reverse complement strand
CCCTTTCAGGATCGCACTATTTTTCATGGCACTGTGTAATATCTGTCCCCAGGTAACAATAGTGGCATCCCCTAAACCAAGCAGGCTTATAGTCGCTTCAGAGACTATTGCCCCGGGTACAGAAAGAGCCATACTGGCAAAAGCATATGGTATCAGCTGTGGAATCATATGCTTGAAAATAATCCTTCTATTTGAAGCATCCAGGGCATGAGCAGCCTCTATATAGGTCTCTTCTTTTATCTGTAATGCCATACTCCGTACTGTCCGGACCGGACTGACCCAGTAGAAAACACACATCATAATAATCAGAATCCAGATACTGGGTTTGTATAAAGCACTTAAGACAACCAGTACGGGAAGCATGGGCACACTGGCAAAAATCTCAGCAACCCTCATCATCAATGAGTCTATCCAGCCGCCATAATAAGCACTGGTTACACCATATATAATACCTATTGTAACAGATACAAATGCTGTTAATAGTCCTATAAAAATACCCCATTTACTGCCGGCTACAATTCCACTCCAGAGATCCCGTTTTGAATCATCTGTTCCGAGAAAACCAAAAATTCTTCCGGAAACAATCAGCTCCGGTTCTTCAAGATATGCCCCTTCCCCCATAACTGCTATCGTGAATTTCATTTGATAATCCCCTTTTAAAGCTACAGGTGCAGTCAGAATTCCCTCTTCTGCCCTGGCAAAAAGAATATTGAGGGGCCTGAGTTGATGAGTACTGATACTCCTTCTATTCTCCTCAGATTCATGAAGTCGGCCAAAATTAATAACATTGCTCTGTGCCTCACTAGCCAGTGGAATCCTTATTTCTACCTCATTCCGGGAGTGATAGTTCTTCTGGACCAGGCTTATTGTTTCACCATCTGGTCTCAGAATTTCCCCTTCCACAACAATATCACCTTTAGCCCTTGCTTTAAAGGTTATTTCAGCTGGAGGAAGATCATATTTATAATCATAATTAAACACTCCCTCGATAATTTTAAACTGGGGTGTTTCCGTAACATTCATTTCCGGTTCAGTTAAGAATTCATGGACAGCACTTTTCTCGCTGGAAAACCAGTTAATCCAGACAGGAGCAGCACTCCTGGGGTTATCCTTCCAGTAAGAAATATCATTCCACCTCTTACCTGCTTCAGAAAAAGGAATTATATATGTTTCCAGAATCACTAACAGAATAAAAACCATAAGCAAAACCAGGCCTGTGATTCCGTATTTTACCTGTTTGAATTCCTGCCAGAACTCAAGGAATGCATCTTTCATATTTTTCAGTCTGGAATCCTTTTTTATATTATTCGCTTTATTTTTCTTTCTTTCCGTACTCATGCTTTACCACCTACTTTTATTCTGGGATCAAGGAAACCATAAATGAGATCCAGTAAAACCAGACCTGAGAGATATAAAAGTGTTGTAATGGACAGATTTCCCATTAAAACAGGTATATCACTCTGTTGAAGGGCAACCCAGTATAAATTTCCCATACCCGGCCAGCTGAAAATACCCTCAAAGATAATCGCTCCAGAAAAAGATACCAATAAATCCATTACAGACATTGTCACAATAGGAGGAGCTGCTGACCTCAAGGTATGCCCGTAGAGAACCCGTTTTTCCGGAAGTCCTCTGGCCCTGGCAGACATGATATAGTCTTCCTGAAGTGTACCCAGGACTATATTTCTGATTAAATATGCCCCACTCCAGGCTCTCAATAAAACAAGTGTTAATACAGGTAGAGCCATATGGTAAAGTATATCCAGATAGTATTTAAAACCAGTCGGTGGCGGTGTGGACAAAATCCCGCCTGAAGGGAAAATATTAATAGTATATACAAAAAACATAATCAGCATCATTCCCAGCCACCAGGACGGCATACCATAGACAATCATTGTCATAATGGATGTAGATTGATCAAGTAATTTCCCTGCTTTCTGTGCTTTTTTGATACCCAGAATTATAGCAATAATAACATTAAAAAATGATGATACCGTAAACAATAGAGCAGTTCTGGGAATTGCTTCACCAACAATTATACGTACATCCCTTTCTCCTGAAGATGAGGTTATATTGGTGGAATTACCCAGGTTAAAGGTAAGAGTATCATAAGCACGCCAGAAAATCCTGACTACTAAGGGATCAAATAAATGATATCTTTGATATAAATCATGTCTTCTTTCTGCCCGTAGTTTATTTATATCTTCTACAGAATAACCGCTTAAATCCCTGGTCATAAATTCCCCGTGGAACATTTCTTCAATCTGGGATTTCAGGGTTGTCTCCACAAAGGTATTAAATAGTGCTGAAAATATAAAAATTATTATTATATAATTTATTAAGCCATATAGTATACGTTTTATTACATATCGTCCATACAAGAAAATCACCTCTAGTGAATAAAATAAAAGAATATACACCCCCTGTTAAAGGGGGTATATATTCATCTTATTCTTTTTTTAGTAAATCAAAATAGTTACTGTATATGTGGAAGGTGTTGCTCCTTCTGCAGTTGCAGTGGCCATAATAGTATATGAACCTGTTTCCAGTCCCTGTGTTACACTGCCGGGAATCTCGCCCAGGAATGCACCAGGTCTGGTAATAACTGTGTCAAATACATACTCCTGATCCCCTGTCAAGAGGGTCAATTGTACTTCACCCACTTCTGCAGGTACACCTTCTTTTTCAGGATATTCAATTTCAGTGACAAAGATATCAACCCTGATATCCTCTCCCTTGCGGGCCAGGGCAGGAATGTTCATACCATCCACCTGGTATCTTGTTGTAGCAAGTGTTTCAATCCAGTACTCTGGTTCAAATGGATAGGTTTCATCCCTGTTGGCTGTAAGTTCAACAAAGTTTGCTGTAAAATCAATATTTGTGATAATGAATGGGCCGTTACTGATATAGGCATGACCGTATTTGTTGATAAAATCAAGTGCAGCACTGTACCTGTCAACTGCCTCATCTGGAGTGATAAAATCCTTGATATATACAGGCACATGTTTCTCGGCAATCATCTTTTCCAGTTCAGCCTTTATATCAGCCACACAGGTGGGCCTGATAACATCAACCTCAAGGGCTCCTTCTGTACTGGCATCAAAGGAATATCTCTGGCCTGAAGCTCCGCCGCCTACAACCATTCTGGCCAGGGCTTCAACAACCTCCCAGGCCACACCAATACCGGAATTTGCACTGGTAGACCAGGCAGGTGCTCCCCTGCCGGCCAGCCTGTTTTTCTCTCCCGGGAACTGGAAGTCAAAGTAGTTTACTATCTGATTGTTTTCAAAGTCATAAACTGTAGCGACACCTACTGATGCTCCGCCTACATAGGAGGAGTAAGCAGCAGAATAGTAGGGATCTCCTTCATAATCTTCATTTATCCAGTCTTCTGCAAATGCTTCTGCATAGAGATAATCTACCATACTGATGGGTATACCATGGTGGTAATTGTTGGTGCGGATGGTGTATAAACCCCTTGAGAAAGAACTTGTACCTGCTTCCACTTCCACCCATTCTTTTCTGGCAGAATCATATTTTACTGCATTTTTCGGTACAGCTATATGCCCTACCAGTTCTCCTTCCTCATTTCTGGTTACATTACTCTCAACCTCAACAGGGATAACTCCAACGAACTCATATTCACCAGAAGCAGGACTCTCAATGGCAGGTGCATCATATAAAACATCTGCTATATTACGTGAATAAGTGTCATTGAAACCATCAGGGCCAACCGGATCCCAGGCACTCATAAACAGGCTTCCCTGGGCAGAATACTGTGTAGCCCTTACTATCTTGTCTTTTGTATCAGCAGTAACCAGTGTATATTTGGTCAGACCATCACCCATACCATAGGCAAAACGCTGATTGAATCTATCTTTATTTGCCACAAAATACTGGTTCTGATAGCAGAGATAAATCCTTATTGCCTCTTCCAGTCCAAGTTCCAGGCCTTCCAGGGCCAGATCCCAGTATTCCTCTTCTGTCAGGAATTTACCAGTATAGGCAGCCTGTGTTAATTCGTCGATCCTTTCATTCTCATACTTCCAGCCATCAGAGAAACCTCCCGGCATATAACCATACCAGGGTGCATACATCTGGGCAACAATATGTTCCCAGTAACGTCTGGTAGCACCTGCTCCCCAACCCTCTGTATAGATAGTATATTCCCAGTTTTCCGGTTTACCACCATATACCACAGGTGTACTCTTGGTACGGTCCCAGAGCAGCCTTTCCACCTTGATACCGGCTTTCTCTATCTGCTGGCTGATATATTCACCGGCTTTCAAACGGCCATTGGGGTCATCTACCCTGATATAAAATTTGATGGTAACTGGTTCCCCGTCATATGTCCACCACTGGCCTTCTTTTTTCAGCCTGCCCTTGTTTTCTGGAAGTTCTGCTGCCTCCTCCAGGGCGGCTGTAATATCAGCCAGTGCTCTTTCTTCATCACCTTCTGCTGTAAAACCGAATTTTGAAGCAAGAAGGTTATACCTGTATGTTCCCGGTTGTCCCGGTGTGGCCATTGTAAACATAGGGCCGCCTGCTCCAGCCAGAATTTCGTCAACTATATACTGCCTGTTGATGAGGAAATTCATGGCAAACCTTACTTCGCGGATAGCAAATGGATTGAAGATTGTCTTCCCATCTTTTTCAAATGTGTAGGGAGCTACATTTGGATAAGGATTAAACTGAAGACTCCAGCTGCCTGAAGGCACATCATAAACCTCCAGTTTGCTCAATATGGATGGATCAAGACTGTTAATAATACTCCCGTCAACACCATAGTAGAAAATATCACTCTGTCCTGTTGCTACATCATTGATTCCAATGTTTTCATCCATGCGAACATCAAAGTAAACCTTATCAGCTACCGGGCCTTTAACAGCCAGAGCAGTAACTGACATCAGCAAGACCAACAATACGACAAAACAATACCTCAAATGCCTACTCATAAAATAAAAACTCCTCCTCTGCTTTTTTTTTAACTGCTACTATTATAACCTGATTCATACACATATTCAAGATGATTTAAATAATTCTCCTATTATTTTATGCCATATTGACATAAATATATCTTTTGTTTTCTTTTTCGACAGATGAATATGTGTATTAATCTACGGCATTCCCTAAAAACCGCTGTTTCTGTTTTCCCGAATTTTACCCTCTACTTTTTCAATGCCGGTACCGGAAAACCAGCTGATCAGGAAAACCGGCAGACTGACGGCTAAAAAAGGCAGCAAACTGGGTAAACGCCAGAATAATAAAGTTATGACCGCTAAACCCAGTATTATTTTTACAGTTTCTGCCGGTGCCAATAAGGCAAAAAACAGGGCATTTTTTATTATATACCTTAATTTAATATCATATTTCAGGAATAAGGGAAATATATAGATAAGGTCAATAAGATATAAAAAGATGAACAGGTAGAAAAGGTATTCTATAAGCTGGTAAAGTGCTCCCCGGGCATCCTGAAAATATTCTAAATCAATATAGAGAACAGCTCCAATTGCAAACATGATAAGGCCCAGCAGGTTTATTCTCCAGAAATAGCCTTTATAATTTTTCCAGTATTCACGGAATACCGGAAAGTTTTCCTGGCCATTCAGCCATTTATTTATAACTGCAAAAAGGCCCAGAGTGGCAGGCATAATTCCAAAAACACCCAGTCCCAGTAAAGTAAATAAGACCCAAAGCAAATTGGCATATACCAATCTGCTTATCCATTCCGTTATCCTGTAAATACCGCTGTCAGTACTGAATATATTCAAATCCATCAAGCATTTCCCCTTCCCGTAAGTGCCGCAATCCTGATTGTCTTTTATATAAATATATATTTCTAGAGAAATAATATAATTCCTTTTATCATTGTATTACTTTACTATTTAGAGCAAAACCGATATAATAAACATGGTAATATATAAAGGAATTAGAAAGGAATTATATATATGATGGAAGTCATCCGGAATATAATTTTTACCATTATCAAGCCTGCAGAATTATTTAATCATTGCAAAGAAAAGAATAACTGGCTGCCTGTACTGCTTATAATAATCATTATCTGTATCTTCTCTTCTTTTCTCATTGTTCCCTCATTAATTTCTGAGCAGATAGAAAGGGTCAAAAGGGATGATTCAAAAAGTGAGCAATTGAAAAAAGAAAATCTTGCATACCTGAACAGTTCATATCACCATTTCTCAACCTATCTCTCAACTATCTTTACTGAGGTATTTTATTATCCCATACTGGCCTTTTTTCTTACTATATTACCACTGGTCTCAGGTGGAAAAGGCACAAAATACAGTTACCTTTTTACCGGGGTACTCTATATAGGTATTCTTAACAGTACCGGGTTTTTACTGGACTCTGTTTTGAAGCTGAAACTCAACAGTATGGATATAGGGTTGAACCTGGCTCTCTTTTTCAATAGCTCAGATCTTTTTATAAATTCTCTTCTGAAAAAAATTAATATTTTCGGCCTGTGGCAGGTCGTCTTGCTGACAATCATGATATCTGTATATTTCAATTACAATAAAATAAAGTCCTTTTTGATCATCTTTAATACCTGGGCGGTGATAAAACTTATATCAGCATATTTTACCTATTTAAGACTGACAATAAAATGAATTTACACATTATAAAATTATAAGATAAGGAAGTGATGTGGTATTGAACATAATTAAAGAAAAATTCAAAGAAGGCCTGACTGTATTACTACCGATAGCAATACTTGTCCTGATTTTGAACTTTACCATTATTCCCCTTGAAAGGACCGTATTAATTCGTTTTATACTGGGTGTTATATTTATGGTTCTGGGATTACCGGTATTTTTGTTGGGAGTTGATATAGGTGTCACCCAGATCGGAAATTTGACTGGCCATTCCCTGGCCAGAAGCAACAAATTCTACCTCATCCTGATTGCCGGTATAATTATGGGCTTTATTATCTGTATCGCCGAGCCAGGGCTTCATGTGCTTTCAGGACAGGTGGATTATGTTTCAGCAGGCAGGATTTCAAGACTCAGTATCCTTTTGACTGCAGCACTTGGTATAGGGATTATGCTGACAGTAAGTGTGCTGAGGATAGTCTCCAATATAGCCCTGGATAAACTCTTATTTCTCGTATATGGAATTATATTTATCCTGAGTATTTTTGCTGCTCCTGAGTTTCTGGCTATCTCCTTTGATGCCGCTGCTGCCTCCACCGGCGCCATGACTGTCCCCTTCTTTCTTGCCATTGCAGCAGGTATAGCCTCTATGAAAAAAGACAGCCGGGCAGCTGAAAGGGATAGTTTCGGCCTGGTAGGTATAACTGCTGCCGGAGCAGTCCTGGCAGTTCTCATTATGAGTATTGCCGGCAGAAGCAGTATAAATGCGGCAGAGCTTGAATATACTCTTCCCCATTCAGAGTCAATTGCAGGACCATTTATACAGCAGATTCCCCTTGTTGTAAAAGATGTTTTTTTCTCTGTGTTGCCAATACTGGCTATCTTTCTTGTTTTTCAGAAGATATCCTTTAATCTGGATAAAAAAGCCTTTAAAACAATATTTAAAGGTCTCCTCTATACCCTGATCGGACTGATTCTTCTTTTAACCGGTGTTAATGCCGGATTCCTTGATGTGGGAAGTATAGTGGGATATAAACTGGCTGCCATGGGTAATACCCCTCTTCTTTTGATTATCGGCTTTATTACAGGTTTTCTGACCATACTGGCTGAACCCTCAGTCCATGTCTTAACCCACCAGATTGAGGACATTACCAGCGGTTATGTCAGGAGGGTACTGGTTCTGGCAGCCCTGACTATCGGTGTCGGATTCTCCATCAGTCTGTCCATGCTGAGGATTATAAGCCCGAAGATTCAATTCTGGCATTATATTATACCGGGTTACATGATTGCTCTGATCTTGACCCGTTTTACACCAAAACTTTTTGTGGGTATTGCCTTTGATGCGGGTACTGTTGCCTCAGGCCTGATGGCCACTACTTTTATACTTTCATTTGCCCAGGGGGCGGCCGGAGCAGTGGAAGGGGCCAATGTACTGGTCGATGCTTTCGGCATAGTGGCATTGGTCACTATGGTACCGCTTCTTACTGTACAGATCCTGGGATTAATATTTAAAATGAAATCAGGAGAAAGGAGCCTGAAAAAAGTTGAAGGATAAAAAGTATTTTGACCTGATCTTTACAGTGGTAGACTTTGGTTCAGGAAGTAAAGTAATTAAAACAGCCAGGAAAAGCGGGGTTTCCGGAGGAACCATTGTTCTAGGAAACGGTACAGACGATCACCGTCTCCTGGAAACACTGGCACTGGATCATGTCAGAAAAGAAATTGTTATCATGGTTACTG
>JAAYLO010000193.1 GCA_012521855.1 Halanaerobiaceae bacterium | reverse complement strand
TCATGTGTTATCCGGTAATTGAGGCTGTTGATGTCTTTTATCAGCCTGATCCTGCCGGTTTCCAGGACTGCCTGTCCGGTAAAACCCGCTCTTTGCCCGCCGGGTATTGTTATGAATCCTTCAGCCAGCTGTCTCTCCACTGCATATACTGAATTTCCGGTCAAGAGGCGGAAGGCAGTATCCATATCCCTTTTAGACAGCTTCACATATTCCTGGTCCGGACCGCATGGGAATATATCATGAGATGATGTGACTAATTGTAAAGGCTGGTTAACCCGCAAACGTATCTCCAGGAGATCACTGAAGTCTGTATCAGGCAGCCCCTTTACCACACCCGCAATTTTCGGCGGAAGATATTCAAATAAATCCCTGGACATTTATACCCTCCTAATGGACAACTATACTATAATTAATATTATGTATATTTAAAAATATGCCACTAAATTAAGTATAAATTTTTACTATAACTGAAACTCTAATAATGGAGGTGAAATTATCATGGAAAATGATGCAAGAAACACCAGTTATATTGTTGCAGGAATTGGAATTGCAGTTACAGCTCTTGGATGGAGCCTGTTACCGTCAAACTGGGGTGCAGGCATTCTGGGTTTCGGATTGGCCCATGTAATTCTGGGACTCCTTGATACCCAGAGGCCTACTGTCAAAAAATAGATTCACCTCCATAAAAAAAGATAAGGTAACTCTTCCCTTTTCGAGTTACCTTATCTCTGGATTTTTTTACTCTCTCTTTATGCCCTGTTTATATATTCACCTGTTCTGGTATCTACCCTGATTATATCCCCCGCATTTATAAATAAGGGAACCTGTACCACAGCTCCTGTTACCAGCGTAGCAGGTTTAGAACCTCCAGAAACAGTATTGCCCCTGATTCCAGGAGGGGTCTCCTGAACCTCTATATCCACAGTTGTAGGTAATTCAATATCTATGGGCCTTCCATTATACATCAATACATTTATTACCATATTTTCCTGCAGATAATTTGCCTTATCCCCCAGCTGTTCTTCAGAAAGTGATATCTGCTCAAAGGTCTCTGTATCCATAAATATAAAATCACTTCCATCCCGGTACAAAAACTGTTTCTGGCGCTGGTCAACATGGGCTCTCTCTACCTTTTCACCACCCCGGAAGGTCTTCTCTGTAATGCCCCCGTTTTCAACATCCCTCAATTTGGTCTTTACCAGGGCTCCACCCCTTCCCATTTTGAAGTGTTGAAAATCGATAATCTGGTAAACTGTACCGTCAATTACAATGGTCATTCCATTATGAAAATCGTTTGTAGAAATCATCTGAAAACCCCCTGTAAATTAGAATAAGTATCCTTTTATTTATCTTTTTTGTTTCCCTGCCGGGCATTTTTCAAGCCTTTTCCCAGTAAATACAGGCCCGCCATTATCATAACTAGGGGCCAGTATTTTTCTACATATACTTCAATAAGCCTGAAATTCACTACTTCCACCAGATAAATAAAGAGGCTGAAGGCATAAATACAGAGCGCAATATAAAGAGGCCATCTGTTGCCCCTGCTGTAATGGAAGGTGTGAATAAAGTAGAGGAGCAGAAAGGCTGTAGCCAGTAAAGCGAAAAACAGACTGCTTGACAGTTCAGGTGCAATATAATTGTCTGCCAGGTCATATACCCCTATCATCAGGACCAGCAGCCCTGCTGTAATGAGGCTCGCTTTCCTCTTCCCGGCACCCTTTCCGGAAAAATAGTAGGCTGCAACCAGCCCTCCCCCAATGATAAAGAGAGTAAAATCCGTACTGATAATATCAAGATTAGTAAGGAAGATAATCAGGCCCACAACAAGCAAAACCAGCCCGATAACAGTTTGGCTATTGATATTACCCACCTCCCCGTACGAAATTATTATATCAAAGAAAATAGATATTTACAAAAAAAATTAAATACTGATTTCAATTAAGGTTTTTTCAGCTTTATTCAGTACCTCACAGGCCGTATCCGTAATCAGTAGATCATCCTCTATCCTTACCCCTCCCCATTCTGGGAGATAAATACCAGGCTCATTTGTTACTACCATACCCTTTTCAAGAATATCTTCACTCGTAAAGGAAACCCGCGGACCCTCATGGATCTCCAGGCCGATACCATGGCCAAGGCCGTGGCCGAAATTTTCCCTGAAACCTGCCTCCGCAATAATATCCCTGGCAATAGCGTCAGCTTCCCTGCAGCCCATACCTGCCCTGACTTTTTCTATAACCTCCAGCTGTGCCTTAAGGACAATATTATATATCTCCCTCTGTCTTGCCGTTGCCTCCCCTACTACCACTGTTCTGGTCAGATCAGAACAATAACCCTGATAAAAGATACCAAAATCCATTGTCAGAAGATCCCCGTATTCAATCTTCTTTTCTGTGGCAACACCATGTGGCAATGATGACCGTTTGCCTGAAGCTATTATAAAATCAAAGGCATTCCTTTCTGCGCCTTTTTTCTTCAAGAAAAACTCCAGCTCCAGGGCAATCTCCCTTTCACTGATGCCCGGTCTAATAAAGCCGAGTATATGTTCAAAGGCCTGGTCTGTGATCTCTACAGCCTTCCTGATCTTTTCAATTTCAGCCTGGTCTTTCACCATACGCATTCTCTCAATCAGGTTCCTGGTCTCAACCAGTTCTGCCTCAAGATTATCACGATATTTCAGATATTGCTCATAAGAGATAAATGCTGCTTCAAAACCCATTCTTTTTACCCTGTTTTCCTGCAATAATTCATTTAATCTCTCTTCAAAAGCACTATTAATCTGCAAAATTTCAAAACCCTCAGTCTCCTCTGCTGCCTGTTCTGTATAACGAAAATCGGTCAGGAAGTAATCTTTCTTTTCAGTAAAAAGAATCCGGCCTGCCGTCCCTGTAAAACCCGAAAGATAATATCTGTTTTCGCTCTTTTCAATCAATAAAGCATCTATACCCAGTTCTTCCATTAATCCGTGTACTCTTTCTATCTTTTTCATCTGCAAATCACTCCTCCAGTTCCTGTTCCCTCTATTGTTTCTCTTTACTGTTTAAACATCCCTGATGATCTTTGTTAAGGCATCCAGGGCACAAAAATTACCATCTGTACCCAGACCGCTGATCTGGCCGACAGCTGCTGAAGCAATAACCGACCTGTGCCTGAACTCTTCCCTCTGATAAATATTGCTTATATGTACCTCAATTACAGGAACATTTACTGCAATCAGGGCATCCCTCAGAACAATACTATAG
>JAAYLO010000018.1 GCA_012521855.1 Halanaerobiaceae bacterium | reverse complement strand
GTTTCAATCAGGATGACTTTAAAAATTTTCAGTGTCATATTGTCTTTACTATTATGTTCAGCGAGGTAAAAAGAGCCTTGCTTTATATATTGTTTAAAAAATGTAACCCTGGGGGTGCAAAGAAATGGCAAAAATTAAGCGGAAGAGATATAGTTTTGCCAAAATAAAAGATGCACTGGACGTGCCTGATCTAATTCAAACACAGATAGAATCATATAATAAGTTTTTGAAAGAGGGATTAAAAGAAGTTTTTGATGAAATTTCGCCTATAGAGGATTTTTCAGAAAATCTAATCCTTGAATTTGTAGATTATTATTTAGGAGACCCCAATTATGATGTTGAAGAATGCAGGGACAGGGATGCCACATATGCAGCTCCTTTACAGGTAAAAGTACGTTTAATTAATAGAGATACTGGAGAGGTAAAAGAACAGGAAGTATTTATGGGAGATTTCCCACTAATGACCGAAAAGGGTACCTTTATTATTAATGGTGCTGAAAGGGTAGTGGTAAATCAGCTGATCCGTTCATCTGGTGTTTATTTTGATGAAGAGCGGACAAAAGACGGCAGGAGAATTATCTCTGCTAATATTATCCCGAATAGGGGTGCCTGGATTGAATTTGAGTTCGATAAGAAAAGAATTATTTCAGTTAGAGTAGACCGTACAAGAAAAATGCCTTCTACTGTTTTATTCAGGGCTCTGGGATATAGCAGTGATATGGAGATATTGGAATTATTCAATGATCATGAGGTTATACAGGATACAATTGAGAGGGATAATACAGACTCTACTGAAGAGGCACTTATCGAGTTATACAAAAGGTTAAGACCGGGAGAACCCCCTACTGTAGAAAGTGCCAGAAGTTTAATTAATTCTCTGTTTTTTGATCCCAAAAGATATGATATGGCTGATGTAGGCCGTTATAAATTAAATAAAAAATTAGGATTAGATATAGACCCGGATAAACACTGTCTTGATAAAATGGATATTATAGAGACAGTAAGATATATGTTAAAAATAGTAGATAATCATCCTGATGCTACGATAGATGATATTGACCATCTTGGAAACCGCCGCTTAAAGACTGTTGGTGAACTGCTTCAGAACCAATTCAGAATTGGTTTATCAAGAATGGAACGGGTAGTCAAGGAAAGAATGACTATTCAGGATATAGATGTGGTAACACCACAGGCTTTGATTAATACAAGACCGGTGGTTGCAGCAATTCAGGAGTTTTTCGGCAGCAGCCAGTTATCACAATTTATGGATCAGACAAATCCCTTATCAGAACTGGCTCATAAGAGAAGACTCAGTGCACTGGGGCCTGGAGGCTTGAGCAGAGATAGAGCAGGTTTTGAAGTCCGTGATGTTCATCAGTCCCATTATGGAAGGATTTGTCCTATTGAGACTCCTGAAGGTCCAAATATCGGCTTGATTGGCCAGATGAGTACATTTGCCAGAATTAATAAATATGGTTTTCTGGAGACTCCATATCGCAAGGTTATTGATGGTAAACCAACTGATGAAATTGTATACCTCACTGCTGATGAAGAAGACAAATACATTATTGCTCAGGCCAACGAACCCATTGGAGAAGATGGCAGTTTTGTCAATGAACACTTAATGTCAAAATATAGAGGAGATATTTTAGAGGTAACTCCCGATAAAGTCAGCTATATGGACGTTTCACCCAAACAGCTCGTTGGTGTTTCTGCATCACTAATTCCTTTCCTGGAAAATGATGATGCCAATAGAGCCCTGATGGGGGCAAACATGCAGCGCCAGGCTGTTCCTTTACTTACTCCAGAGGCTCCAATTGTTGGAACAGGTATGGAGTCTAAAGCTGCCAGGGATTCAGGAGCGGTAGTAATAGCAAAGAATTCCGGTACTGTTATCAGTGTAACCGGTGAAAGAATATTAATCAAAACTGATAATGGTGAAATTGACACTTATAAATTACTTAAGTTTAAAAGGTCAAACCAGGGCAGTTGTATAAATCAAAGGCCTATTGTATCTAAAGGTGACCGGGTAGAAGAAGGGGTAGTTATTGCAGACGGGCCTTCTACAGAGCTGGGAGATCTGGCTCTGGGCAGAAATACATTGATTGCTTTCATGCCTTGGGAAGGCTATAACTATGAAGATGCTATATTGATCAGTGAATAGCTGGTAAAAGAAGATGCCTTTACCTCGATTCACATAGAAGAACATGAGGCAGAAGCAAGGGATACCAAATTAGGGCCTGAAGAGATAACCCGTGATATTCCCAATGTAGGGGAAGCTGCCTTAAGAAATCTGGATGCCCGCGGCATAATCAGGATTGGAGCTGAAGTTAAAGAAGGAGATATTCTGGTTGGTAAGGTTACACCAAAGGGAGAAACAGAACTCTCTGCTGAGGAAAGGCTTTTACGGGCTATTTTTGGTGAAAAGGCCAGAGAAGTAAGAGATACTTCTCTTAAAGTGCCTCATGGTGAGGAAGGAATTGTAGTTGATGTTAAGGTCTTTTCCCGTGAACAGGGTGATGATTTAAAACCAGGTGTTAATAAATTAGTAAGGGTATATATTGCAACAAAGCGTAAAATATCAGTTGGAGATAAAATGGCCGGGCGTCATGGGAACAAGGGTGTTATTTCCCGTATTCTTCCTGAAGAAGATATGCCGTTTTTACCAAATGGGGAATCTGTAGAAATAGTTCTAAATCCACTGGGAGTTCCTTCCCGAATGAATATAGGCCAGGTTCTGGAGGTTCACCTGGGGCTGGCTGCTAAAGCCCTCGGCTTATATATAGAGACACCCGTTTTTAATGGGGCAGTTGAGAAAGATGTGGAAGAGATGCTGGAAAGAGCAGGGTACTCAAAAGACGGGAAGACCGTATTATATGACGGACGTACTGGTGAACCTTTTGACAGGCCGGTCACAGTTGGTTATATGTATATGATGAAATTACATCATCTTGTTGATGAAAAAATCCATGCCAGGTCTACCGGGCCTTATTCACTTGTGACACAACAGCCTCTTGGAGGAAAGGCTCAATTTGGTGGACAGAGATTCGGTGAGATGGAGGTCTGGGCTCTTGAAGCTTATGGAGCAGCCTATACTCTTCAGGAAATGCTGACCGTTAAATCTGATGATGTTGTTGGAAGGGATAAAACATATGAAGCAATTGTAAAAGGTGAAAATGTACCTGAACCGGGTATACCTGAGTCATTCAAGGTATTGGTAAAAGAGATGCAGAGTATGTGTCTTGATGCCAGGATCTATACTGAAGATGAACAGGAGTTAATGATCGCTGAAGATGAAGAAGACTTCAATGATACAGCAAAAAAACTTGGTCTTGATATAGATCTGACTCTTGAGAGCGATTCTGATAGTGATAAGAGGGATGATGAATAATAAGAAAGGGGGATATACCCTTGTTTAATGTCAATAACTTTGATTCAATGAAAATAAGTATTGCCTCCCCTGAACAGATTCGTGAGTGGTCCAGGGGTGAAGTGAAAAAACCTGAAACCATTAATTACAGAACTTTGAAACCTGAAAGAGATGGCTTGTTCTGTGAGAAAATTTTCGGCCCGACCAAAGACTATGAATGTCATTGTGGAAAATACAAAAGGGTAAGGTACAAGGGAGTTGTCTGTGACCGGTGTGGTGTAGAAGTTACCCGTTCAAAGGTAAGGAGAGAGCGGATGGGGCATATTGAACTGGCTGCTCCCTGTACACATATCTGGTTTTTTAAAGGTATTCCCAGCAGACTGGGTTTGATCCTTGATATGTCACCCAGATCCCTGGAAAAGGTAATATACTTTGTCTCTTATCTGGTTATTGACCCGGGGGATACACCTCTAAGTGAAAAGCAGTTGTTATCTGAAAGCGATTACCGTGAGTATTACGCTAAGTATGGAGATAGTTTTAAGGCTGAAATGGGAGCAGAGGCTATAAAAAAACTATTGATGAAAATTGATGTTGAAGAAGAAGTCAGAATGCTGAAAAAGGAAGTTAAAGAATCTACAGGACAGAGGAGAAAACGGGCCATAAGAAGGCTGGAGGTTATGGACGGATTATATAATTCCGGTATTCGCCCGGAGTGGCTGGTGCTGGAGGTTATTCCTGTTATTCCGCCGGAACTGCGGCCCATGGTCCAGTTGGATGGAGGCAGATTTGCCACCTCTGATCTGAATGATTTATATAGAAGGGTTATTAACAGGAATAATCGTTTAAAGAGATTACTTGACCTGGGTGCTCCTGAAATCATTATCAGAAATGAAAAAAGAATGCTCCAGGAGGCTGTTGATTCCCTGATCGATAACGGCAGGAGAGGAAGGCCGGTAACAGGTGCCGGCAACAGGCCCTTAAAATCATTGAGCGATATGCTGAAAGGTAAACAGGGACGTTTTCGCCAGAATTTATTGGGAAAACGTGTTGATTATTCAGGAAGATCTGTTATAGTTGTCGGACCTGAGCTTAAATTACATCAGTGCGGACTTCCGAAGAAAATGGCACTGGAACTATTTAAGCCTTTTGTCATGAAGGGTCTGGTAGATAAAGGATTAGCTCATAATATAAAGAATGCCAAAAGGATGGTAGAAAATATAGCCCCAGAAGTATGGGGAGTATTGGAAGAAGTAATTGAAGACCACCCGGTACTATTGAACAGAGCGCCTACACTCCATAGACTTGGTATCCAGGCCTTTGAACCTGTGCTTGTAGAGGGAAAAGCTATTAAATTACATCCTCTGGTATGTACGGCATATAATGCGGATTTTGATGGTGACCAGATGGCAGTTCATGTTCCACTTTCCGCTGAGGCTCAGGCAGAAGCAAGATTGTTAATGATGTCAACAAACAACTTACTGGCTCCCTCAGATGGCCGCCCCATTACTGTACCAACACAGGATATGGTTCTGGGTATATATTACCTGACAGATATAAGAGAAGGCGAAAAGGGGGAAGGCAAGTTTTTTGCATATCCTGATGAGGCAATTAAGGCTTATATTACTGGAAAGATAAGCTTACAGGCCAGGATTAAAGTAAGGATAAACGGAAAACTGATAGAAACTTCAGTAGGCAGGGTCATTTTCAATGAGGCTTTACCGGAAGATATGGAATTTATTAATGAACATATCGACAAAGGTATAATCGGAGAAATAGTTGCAGAATTGCAGGAGACATATGGAAACAGTATAACTGCTGAATCTCTTGACAAGATAAAAGAACTTGGATTTGACTTTGCAACAAGGTCAGGCATTACTATCGCTATTTCTGATGCCTTTATTCCTGAAAGCAAGAAGGAGATACTGGCACAGGCAGATAAAGAAGTCAGAAATATAGAAGAACATTATAAGCGTGGTGCCATTACAGAAAATGAAAGATATCAGAAAGTAGTGGATATCTGGAATAAAGCCAAGGATGATGTAACAAATGCTTTGCTGGATAAACTGGATAGAAGCAATAATATATACATGATGGCCATCTCCGGTGCCAGGGGTAATATCTCCCAGATAGCCCAGTTGGCAGGTATGCGTGGACTAATGGCTGATCCTTCAGGTAAGATACTTGATATACCCATCAGATCAAGTTTCCGTGAAGGTTTAAATGTTACAGAGTTCTTTATTTCCACACATGGAGCCAGAAAGGGACTGGCTGATACCGCTATCAGAACAGCAGACTCCGGTTATCTGACGAGAAGGCTTGTCGATGTGTCCCAGGATGTCATCATCAGAGAAGAAGATTGCGGTACTGAAAAAGGTATGACTGTCAGGGCGATAGGCGGCAGCGGAATTCATGCTATTGAAACCCTTGCCGAGAGATGTATTGGACGTACTGCTGCTGAAGATATTGTAAATCCGGAAACCGGAGAGCTTATAGTGAAAAAGAATGAAATGATAAGCAGAAACAAGATGAAAAAAATTGAGAAAGCAGGTATTGAAGAAGTAAAGATACGATCTATATTAACCTGCAAAACAAAACACGGAGTATGCCGGATGTGTTATGGTATTAATCTTGCTATTGGCAAACTGGTAGATATAGGTGAATCTATAGGAATAGTTGCTGCCCAATCCATCGGGGAACCTGGTACAC
>JAAYLO010000375.1 GCA_012521855.1 Halanaerobiaceae bacterium | reverse complement strand
TTTCACCTCATTGCTATATTCTGGCAAGCTCAATATTATACTTCTATATATCTTCTGATTTTCCCTCTATAAAAAGTATAAAAGCCAGTATGTACTGACTACTGTCAGCTATACTGGCCTTTATCTTTCTTCCTTACGATAGATTTATCTGTCCTTTCTTGATCTTGAGCCCTGTATTGCCATGGGCTATCTGGATCATATCTTCCTTTATGACCACACTGGCTTTCCTGCAGTGAAGGACTATCTTCTCTACATCCATACTGATCCTGCTTCCATTGCTCTCCAGGATGGTCTCCTCTTCCTTAAGCCTCATCCAGGATTTCCGGTCCTTTGCTGCCATCAGCACCTCCTCATTGTTCAGCTTGATCTGATAGCCCCCCGGTGTCCTGATGAGCTTGTCTGCAGGGTCATGATCTATTTGCTCATTCTCATCTGTTGTACTGCTCTTTAAGGCCGCGAATTTCTCATTACTGGACTTGAAGTAGATATCCACTATATCCCCCAGCTCAGGGGCTATGAAGGCATTTGAATAGAGCTGGTCTATAGTAAACCAGTAGGCCTTATCTTCCCTGAAATCATCATCTATATCAATGAACTTCACCTTCACCTGATGTTTTTTGTTCACCTTTACCACTTCTGCCCGGAAACTCCTGCCTTCTATGGGTTTCTCCCTGATCTCTTTCAGGACATTGATATCCTCTTCCCTGACCAGGTTCAGGTCTGAACAGAGCCTCTGGTTATTCAGGTATATCCTGTTCTTGATGATTATGAGATCCATAGCGGGTTTTTCACGGTTATTCAGCCTGTATTTAACCTTTTTCCCCACATCAAAGATATTGTCTGAACGGTAGTGTTCATGGCCCGTTATTTTGAAAAACCTGTAGTTGATGTTTTTCCTGCCTGTCCTCATGGCACTGCCTCCGCCGATATTGTTGAGGTCCTTCGGTACATTGTTATGATAACCGGCCTGGATATTTATCTTTTCATTATTATCCTTGGTATCATCCACTATGAGGATCTGCCCCAGATAGGAGGACAATCTCCTGATAAAGTCCCATTCACTCTCTTTGTACTGCATTACTACTGGGTAGTCTTCAGAGACCAGGGGGACATCTCCTGTTGAGCTTTTGCTGAAGGAGATATGGAATTCCGGGTTGTCTTCCATCAGTCTCCTGAAGGCCTCATTGTATGTTGTCCCCTGGTTCTGGTAGATCCTGTTCTTCTTCCTCCTCTCAAGGAGTACACTGTAGGAAAGGGCCTCCAGTTCCAGGTAGTAATCCTGGTTTATCCAGCCCAGCCGGTAGTTCTCTACTATCCCTTTGAAGAGTATTTTGCTGTCATCATCATCATAGGTTATGATTATCGCAGGGTCCTCTCTGGTGAGGGTTGTATAATATCTTTCTGCATCTTCCTCCCTGATTACTCCCTTTATCCTGACCCTGGTGTGTTCATAGAGTTCCTTTACTATCTCCAGTTCATCCAGGATGACGAATTCAAAGGGGTCTACCTTCACCCTGTGTTCTGTATAGGTAAGGAGT
>JAAYLO010000192.1 GCA_012521855.1 Halanaerobiaceae bacterium | reverse complement strand
TTCAATCTCATCTCTGGTCAAAAACACTGGTTCCCACTGGTTTCTTGTTAAACCCCTTATTATTTCAGTGATGAGATTTATGTATCTGGATTGCAGCCAGTCTTTAATAAAATCATTAGGAACCTCTATAATTAACTGTTCTTTATCATTTAACTCAACAGCTTTTGTATCAGAAAACCATGTTTTAAAACTTGGATTACTTAATTTTTCTTTTATTTTATTTAGTGTTTCCTGCCAGATATGATTCAATTCATCATTAGAAAAAAACATGGAAATCCCTCCAGGAGAAATATAAATAACATCAGAGTATAAAAATATTTATAATAAAAAGGGAAAATAAACTTATTTATGAATAAGCAAAAAAATACAAAGGTATAATAAAAATATGAAGAAAGAAAGTTTAATCTTATCCACAAGAAAATTATACACATATAAAATACGGTAACAGTTGGAAAGACTGCAGGAAATCAATAAAACTATTAACAATCTCTCAACAATCTGTGGATAAATAAAAACTTATCCACAATTTTATAGGTAATTTCAATTTCTTATCAACAAAATGTGGATAAAAACAGGTGTTTTGTGGATAAGTATCTGAATCTCTGCCAGAGTTTATAATTATAATGAGGTTTAATTAACTTTTATATAATTAAATACCTGTGGATAATTTACTGGTTCATTTTAAAAAATTTATGGAAAGAAAAACAGGCAAAAACTGGTCAAATATTACGTCTTTTCAAAAACATAATCTGACCAGGGTTTAATTTAATAATACTAATAATATAATAACAGATTAGATTCAAATTATCAACAAAAATGATTTTCAGATAAATAAAAGATTGGAAATCTTCCTTGACTACACTAAGTAAATAACATATAATTAATTCTGTAGTTACACTACAGATAAAGAAAAATCTTAGTATTCAGGGGGATAATATTTTTTTGTGAAAAATATATTAAGATTAAGAAAAAAAAGTGAATTTAACAGGGTATATAATAGAGGTAAATCAGTTGCTACATATAATCTGGTTTTATATTATTATCCTAATAATCAAAACTTAAATAGAGTAGGTTTTTCAATCAGCAAAAAAATAGGAAAAGCTGTAGTGAGGAATAAATTAAAAAGAAGATTGAGAGAAATAATAAGGCTTAAAAAAGATTTAAAAAAAGGTTTTGATATTATTATTATAGCGAGGAAACCGGTTATAGAACTTGATTACTGCGGGTTGGAGAGGGATTTAGATATATTACTTAGCAAAGCTGGGATAAAAGAAGAAATTAGAGGGAAATAATGAAAAAGCTGTATATTTTGCTGATCAGATTTTATCAAAAAGCAATATCTCCATGGACTCCAAAAAGCTGTAGATTTTATCCTACCTGCTCGGAATACTGCATCCAGGCAGTAGAGAAGTATGGAATTATCAAAGGTTTTTATTTAGGTTTATGGAGAATATTAAGGTGTAATCCCTTTAACCCTGGAGGATATGACCCGGTTGAATAGGAGGAATATTTATGTTAACAGGAATTATGTCACAGGCACTGGAAATTATTAATTCACTGGTGGGGAACTATGCTGTTTCTATTATTATATTTACTATAATAGTTAAGCTTATGATGTATCCCCTGTCCTTATTACAGACAAGATCAATGAAAGCGATTCAGGCACTTCAGCCGGAAGTACAGAAAATTCAGCAGAAATATAAAGACAATAAAGAAAAACAGGCTGAAGAAGTGAATAAACTATATTTAGAAAGAGGTGTAAATCCTCTTTCCGGCTTCATCACGCTTATCATCACGCTTATCATCACAATGATTATTATCTTTCCACTGTACAGGGCTATATTTAATCTTGACATGACCGAAACCAGTTTTTTGTGGATAAAGGATTTATCAAGACCGGATTTAATTCTGGTGCTCCTGAATGTTCTGGCAATGGTGGGACAAACATATCTTACTACTAAATTTTCCGGAAGTGCAGCTCAGAACAATATGATGATGTGGATGATGCCCATCATGATATTAATAATAGGGTTCAGATTACCAGCAGGTGTTTTGATTTACTGGTTGACACAGACAATACTTTCTGTTTTACAGCAGTATATTATTGAAAGGGAACCCGGGAATAAGGGGGTTGAGAAAAAAGAATGAAAATAATAAAACAGGAGGGAAAAACAGTTGAGGAGGCCATCAGGGCAGCTCTGGAGAAACTGGGCATAGAAAGGGAAAATGCAGATATCAAGGTTATTGAAGAAGGTTCCAAAGGATTACTGGGCTTAATAGGATCAAAGAATGCAGTAGTGGAAGTTAAAGAAAAAGTAGATCATGTTAAAGTGGGAATTGAGTTTTTAAAGGAACTCTTCTTAAAACTTCCTCTGGAAGCAAATGTAGAAGTTGTAGAAGAAGAGACAAATGAAGAACAGATATATTATAATATAGAAAGCAAGGATTTGGGTATTATTATCGGTCATAGGGGAGAAACCCTTGATGCCGTACAATACCTTACATCATTAGTCATTAATAAAAATACGAATTCATATTATAGAGTAATACTGGATGCTGAAGGATACAGAGAAAGAAGAAAGAAAACCCTGGAGAGGTTGGCAAGAAAGTTAGCTGAAAAAGCTGTTTCTACTGGAAGAAAAGTAATGCTTGAACCCATGTCACCTCAGGAAAGACGTATTATCCATATGTATCTGAAAGATGATCCAAGGGTAATTACTTATAGTGAAGGAAAAGAACCTTTCAGGAAGGTTTTAATTGAAAAAAAAGAAACTCTGGATAATGAATAGGAAATTTGTTTAGAATAAACCCAGTAGCTGAGCCTGCTGGGTGTTTTTTTAATGATGAAGAGAGGAGGACATAAAAGAAAATGACTGTTCTGGAGAATGATACAATTGCTGCTATATCCACTCCTCCCGGCTCTGCAGGAATAGGGAAGATAAGAATAAGTGGAGGAAGCTCCATAGAGATAGCAGCCAGTATATTTCGAAGTATAAAGGGCAAGGATTTAAGGAAAGCCAGAACATATACTGCTCATTACGGACATATTGTTAATCCGGAAAATGGCAAAATTGTTGATGAGGTTATCTGTATTGTTTTCCGTGAACCTCATTCTTTTACTGGTGAAAATGTAGTTGAGATAGATTGTCATGGAGGAACTTTACCCCTGCAAAAAGTACTGGAACTGATATTAAGTAATGGGGCAAAACTGGCTGAACCTGGCGAATTTTCCAAACGTGCTTTTTTAAATGGGAGAATAGACCTGACCCAGGCAGAAGGGATTATGGAAGTGATTAATTCCAAAACAGAAAAAAGTCTGGATCTGGCCATCAATCATTTAAGTGGAAAACTATCAGAAAAAATAAAAGAGATAAAAGATAAAGTAATTGCTTTATATGCACATTTAGAAGCATCCATAGATTTCCCTGAGGATGAGATTGAGGGATTTGATTCCAGTGTTTTAGAGAAAAGATTAAAGAACATTAAAGCACAACTGGAAGAATTGATTTCCACCAGTAAAGAGGGAATTATATATAGAGAAGGCTTAAAATCAGTGATTGTCGGCCGGCCAAATGTAGGCAAATCAAGTTTATTGAATACACTGCTGGAAGACAAAAGGACAATAGTAACAGACATCCCCGGTACAACCAGGGATGCTATAGAAGAATACCTGAATATTGAAGGAATACCCCTTAGAATAATAGATACAGCTGGAATAAGAAAGACTGAAGACCTGGTAGAGAAAATTGGTGTGGAAAAAACAGAAAAATATTTAAAGGAAGCTGATTTAGTGCTGATGATGATTGATATAAGTCAGGGTCTTGGAAAAGATGATATAAGAATATACGAACTGGTTAAAAATAAACCCCTCATAATTCTTGTAAACAAAACAGATCTGGATCCGGATTTTGATTATAGTGAAATAGAAGAAAAGTTTAAAAATCATAGTCTTTTGAAAATATCAGTAAAAGAAGAAAGGGGTATCAAGGAGTTAAAAGAAGCAATTATAAATGAGGTGCTAGGGGAAAATATAAGAAGAACAGATGAAGAAATACTGATAAGCAGGACCAGGCACAAGATCGCCCTTGAAAAGGCTTTAAAGGCTATAGAAAGAGTTATTGACTCTCACAGGCAGGAATTGCCCTATGATTTTTATACAATAGATCTCAGGTACTGTCTGGATGCACTTGGTGAGATAACCGGTGAAACCCTTACTGAAGATATAATTGACCGTATTTTCAGCGACTTCTGTCTTGGAAAATAGAGGAGGGAGATATTTTGGCCAGAAAGACATGTAAAAAAAGTGATATATATGATGTAATAGTCATTGGAGCAGGACATGCCGGGTGTGAAGCAGCCCTGGCTTCTGCCAGAATGGGAATGAAAGTATTGATCCTTACTATCAGTCTGGATCATGTTGCTTTTATGCCCTGTAATCCGTCTCTGGGAGGACCAGGGA
Organism: Halanaerobiaceae bacterium; assembly: GCA_012521855.1. Lineage (GTDB taxonomy): Bacteria > Bacillota > Halanaerobiia > Halanaerobiales > DTU029 > JAAYLO01. Next base: position 3,804 of record JAAYLO010000192.1, on the reverse strand, counting down.
AATCACATATTGTGAGGGAAATAGATGCCCTTGGCGGGGAAATGGCCAGAAATATGGATGAAACCATGATTCAGATCAGGATGATTAATACCAGTAAAGGTCCTGCTGTACAGGGTTTAAGAGGACAGGCTGATAAGCAAAAATATCATCAGCGTATGAAGCAATTACTGGAAAGGGAAGAAAACATACATTTAAAACAGGGCCTGGTTGAGGAAATTGTAATTGAGGAAAATGAGGTAAAAGGAGTTATAACCAGAACAGGTATATTTTACAGGGGAAAGAAGGTTATAATTACAACTGGGACCTTTTTGAAAGGTAGAATCATTATCGGGGAAACAACATTTAACTCAGGACCCAATTTACAATTCCCTGCTAATAAACTCTCTGAATCACTGATTAAAGCTGGTCTGAAACTGAGGAGATTTAAAACCGGAACCCCTCCCAGATTAAATAAAAACACCATAGACTTCAAAAATATGATCCCACAGGAAAGTGAAAATGGTTTGAGATTCTCCTTTGAAGAGAGTGAAGTAAAAACAACCGATGAAAAGCTCTGTTTTTTGACCTATACCAGTGAAAGGACACACGAAATAATACGTAAAAATATAGACAGGGCTCCTCTTTTCAGTGGTGTTATAGAGGGTGTTGGACCAAGGTATTGTCCCTCTATTGAGGATAAAGTTGTCCGTTTTCCGGACAAAGAAAGACACCAGGTCTTTCTCGAACCAGAAGGACTCTTTACTGATGAATATTATGCAGCCGGGTTATCAACGAGTCTCCCCTATGATGTACAAATTGAAATGGTCAGATCTGTTCCCGGGCTGGAAAAAGCAGAGATAATGAGACCAGCCTATGCTATAGAATATGATTGTATAGACCCTGTTGATTTAAAGTTAACACTTGAATGCAGAAATATAAAAGGTCTTTATTCAGCCGGTCAGATCAATGGAACTTCAGGGTATGAAGAGGCTGCTGCCCAGGGACTTATAGCAGGAATAAATGCAGCTTTAAGTATAAGGGGAGAAGAGCCTCTGATTCTGGACCGTTCAGAGGCTTATATTGGTGTTTTAATAGATGAGTTAGTGACAAAAGGATCAGAAGAGCCTTATCGTATCATGACCGCCAGGGCAGAATACAGATTGCTGTTGAGACAGGATAATGCAGATCAACGACTTATACCTATAGGATACAGGATTAGATTAATTACTGAAGACAGATTCAAAAGATTTTCAGAAAAGGTACAGAAAATCAAAGAAACAATTAATATTTTAAGGGAGAATAAAGTAAAGCCGACAGTTGAGATAAAAAGAAAACTGAAAGAACTGGGCAGCGGTGATCTCTCTAAACCCGTTACACTTGAGGAATTATTAAGGAGACCGGAACTGGATTATAACAAACTGAAGATTTTTTATGATAAGCTGCCTGATCACCCGAAAGAAATTATAGAACAGGTAGAAATAGAAGTGAAATATAAAGGATATATTGAGAGACAAAAAGGGCAGGTTGAACAATTTAAGAAAATGGAAAGCAAATTGATTCCAGAAGACCTTGATTATAATGAAATTAAGAATCTCCGTCTGGAGGCCAGGGAGAAATTAAATAAAATTAAACCCCGCTCACTGGGCCAGGCTTCCAGAATATCGGGGGTATCACCAGCTGATATTTCTGTTTTGATGATTTATCTGGAGCAGATGAAGAGAAGGAGGAATAATGGAAAAGCATAAGTTTGATACAGTTTTTGATAAGGGTATTAAGAAACTGGGTCTTGAAGGAGATACAATATTAAAAGAACGCTTATGGTTATATATGAATTATCTCCTGGAAGAGAACAAAAAGTATAATTTAACTGCTCTTAATAGTGAAGAAGAGATAATAATCAAACATTTTCTCGATTCCCTGTCTTTTTTTACAAAATACCCTTTGAGTTCTGGAATGAAAATTATAAATATAGGAACTGGTGCTGGATTTCCTGGATTAGTATTGAAGATATTCCAACCGGATATAAAGATGGTTTTACTGGATTCAATAAAAAAAAGGATCAATTTCCTGAATAATTTAGTAAAAATACTGGACTTAACGGGAATTGATCTTTTACACATCAGGGCTGAAGAATTGGGAAGAAATGAAGAATACAGAGAGAAATATGATTTTGCTGTATCGAGAGCTGTTGCCCCCATAAATATACTTAGTGAATATACTATTCCCTTCACTGTTATTAATGGAAAGACTATATTTTATAAAGCTTCCGGTTACCAGAAAGAACTGGAAGCAGGCAAAAAGGCAGTAGAAACAATGGGGGGAGAGCTCACTGCTCTATATACCGTGCAAATACCTGGAATTCAGGGAGAAAGAATTCTGGTAGAAATAACGAAAAGAAGAGCTACACCGGCTAAATATCCCAGAAAACCGGGCATCCCAAAAAAACGCCCCCTTTAGGCAGGAAATAAAGTAAATATGAAGAAATTAATTAATAGTATAAGCGGAGGTCATTTAAAACGATGAAAATACCTTTTAAGCAGGGAGAAAAGAGGTCCGGGGAGATAAATAAGATTTTGATAGAAGAGATTGAACCAAACCCCTTTCAACCCAGGATGGAGTTTAAACAGGATGAAATAATGGAACTGGCAGAATCAATAAAAAATTATGGTATAATTCAGCCAATAATAGTACGTAAGAAAAATAATAGATATGAATTGGTGGCAGGTGAAAGAAGGCTCAGGGCCTGTAAATATCTAGGAATGAAAGAGATAACCGCCATAATAAAGGAAATAGAAGATCAGGAGATTGCGGAAATAGCCATTATTGAAAATTTACAGAGAAAAGACCTGAATTTCATTGAAGAAGCTAAAGCCTATCAACGCTTAATCAATGAGTTTTCACTGACTCAACAGGAGCTTGCAGAAAGATTAGGTAAAAGCCAGTCAACAATTGCAAACAAAATAAGATTATTAAATTTACCTACTGAGGTCTGTAATAAGATTAATTTTGAAGAAATAACTGAAAGACATGCACGTGCATTATTAAAACTTGATGATGTAAAAAGCCAGCTTGAAGTAATTAAACAAATCAAAGAAAAAAACTTAAGTGTTAAAGAAACTGAAAAAATTATCGAGAAAATAAAAGAAGAAAAAGAAAAAAAAGAAAAGAAGAAAAGGGTTTATACTGTATATAAGGATTTGAGACTATTTATAAATACACTTAATAATACAATAAAGGAAATGAAAGAAGCTGGTCTGGATGTAGAAGTAAAGAAAAATGATAAAGGAAAATATCTTGAATATATAATTCGTCTTCCCAGGACAGAAGAGTTTAAAAAATGATTCAGGTAGGGGTGATTTTTTTGGCAAATAAGATTGCTATTGTTAATCAGAAGGGCGGAGTAGGGAAAAGCACTACTGCTGTAAATTTAAGTGCTTCACTGGCAGAATTGGGTTATGATGTATTGTTGGTGGACGTGGATCCACAGGGAAATGCTACGAGCGGGGTCGGAGTTGATAAAAGCAAACTTGAATATAGTATATATGATGTCCTGATTAATGATATAAATGTTGAAGATGTAATAATAAAAACAGAGATAGATAAGTTTGATATACTTCCCGCTAATATTGATCTGGCCGGGGCTGAAATTGAATTGGTCTCGATGATATCAAGAGAGGGAAAACTAAAGAAAGCCATCAGTAATCTGGATGAAAAATATCAATATATAATTTTTGACTGTCCGCCATCTCTTGGACTATTGACCCTTAATGCCTTAACAGCAGCAGATGGAATACTGGTACCAATTCAATGTGAATACTATGCCCT
>JAAYLO010000017.1 GCA_012521855.1 Halanaerobiaceae bacterium | reverse complement strand
ACTAAAAGCACCTCCCGGAGGTGCTTTTAATTGTGTTAAGCTGCAGGAAATAGATTTTTTGTGTAGAAGTATAAATAGGTGCAGTATTCAGCTTATTTGATAATTACTTGCAATTGGAGGCAGAAAATTATATAATTTTCTACAGGTAAATTGAAAAACCAGGTCAGTTGAAGGAAAAGGAATGAATTGCATGAAAATAGGTATACCTAGATCATTATTGTATTATTATTATCCATTCTGGCAGACACTCTTTTCCAGGCTGGGCTTTCAGCCTGTACTGTCTGATAAAACCAATACAGAGATACTGGATACAGCTGTCAAGGATTCTGTTTCAGAGATCTGTGTACCCATCAAGGTCTATGTAGGCCATGTCTTGAGTCTGATGAAAAAGGGTGTTGACTATATATACATACCCAGGCTGGTCAGTATCAGAAAGGGAGTTACCCTCTGTCCCAAATTCCTGGGCTTACCGGATATGATCAAACATTCCTTGCCGGGTATCAGTGATAAAGTCCTGACACATAAGATACAATCAGATAGTGATGATATCTCTGATTACAGGAACTATACTGATTTCCTGAAGGTATTTGATATAAGTAAATCAGAATTGAAAAAAGCCCTGCAGTTAGCAAAGAATGAATGGCTAAATTTTAGAAAGCTGCAGAAAGAGGGCTATAAGACCGAGCTCCTTCTGGAAGATAAAAAGGAGCTGCGGGAAGATGGTGACCTGAATATAGGGCTTCTGGGCTATGTCTATAATATGTATGAAAGGTTTATCAATATGGATCTCATCAGCAGACTGGAAGAAATGGGTGCCAGGGTGAGCACCTTTGAAATGTTTGATGAGGAGATGATCAATGATTTTGTCTCAGGATTGAGAAAGCCCATGTTCTGGGAGTTTACCAATAAATTGATGGCTGTCGGCTACAATTTTATAAACTCCCCTCTTATTGATGGAATAATACATGTAACTGCTTTTGGCTGTGGGCCTGATTCCATTCTCGGCCCCTTTCTGGAGATTGATGCTGAAGAGAACAAAAAACCCTTTATGACTCTGAGGATAGATGAACAGACTGGAGAAAGTCATGTGTTGACAAGGATTGAGGCTTTTATTGATCTGTTGAGAATCCGCAAAAGGCGTGAGGCCTTATGAAGATAAGCTTTCCTTATATGGGCCCGACCCTGATCTATGCGAAATTACTGGAATTGCTGGGTCATGATATTGTAATGCCAAACAGACCAAGCAGAAAGACCATTGAACTGGGTGTGAAACACAGCCCTGAATTTGCCTGTTTTCCCTTCAAGGTTTTAATGGGGACTTATCTTGAGATGATGGGCAAAGGTATAGATACTATAGTAACCAGTGGCGGCCACGGTCCCTGCAGGGCTGGATATTACGGGGAATTACACAAAAAGATCCTTTCCAGCCTGGGCTATGACCTGGATTTCATTATCTTTGATGAACCCAAAAGGGATTTCAAAAGGTTTTTTCAGTATGTAAAGAGGCTCAAGGCTGATTCATCCTGGTTTCACGTGGCCAGGGTAGTATATATAGTCTACAGGATGTCCAAATCCATTGACAAGATAGAAAAGATTGTAACCACCCGTAGGGCATATGTCAGTAATAAATCACTGTTTAACCGGACCTGGCAGAATATCCTTGAGGATTATTCCAGGATCAGGACCCTGAAAGATATATCTGAAGTGGAGAAAAAGGCCCTGAAGAAGATCAACAAATTCAATTATCAGCTTCCTCCTGAGGATGAACGTATCAGAATTGGAATAATCGGTGAAATTTATGTGGTAATGGAGCCTTCAGTAAATAATAATATAGAAGAAATAATCAATTATTTTGGCGCAGAGGTGGAGCGTTCACAATATCTCTCACAATATATTGATGAAACAATAATGCCTTTCAAGGGTAAAGAGGTCAAGGAGATCTTCAGAAAGGCAGACGATTATCTGGAAATAATAATCGGCGGGCATGCCAGACAGTCTGTCGGGCACATCGTTGATTATAAAGAAAGGGGTTTTGACGGGATAATTCATTTGAAACCATTTGGCTGTCTGCCTGAGTTAATAACCCAGAGTATGCTTGATAAAATATCCCTGGATCTGGATATACCGATCCTGTCTTTGTCAATTGATGAACAGACTGCACAGGCAAATCTGATGACAAGGATAGAGGCTTTTATAGATTTTATTAAATATCAGAAGGCTTCAAAGAAGGAGAGGATGGTCGTTAATGAATAGTATTTATGTTGGTGTGGATATCGGCTCTGTCAGTATCAATATCATAGCAATTGATGCAAATAATGAACTTATTTTTAAACTATACAGGAGAAATACAGGCCAGCCTGTGGAGATAGTAAAAGAGGCTTTAAATGAGTTGAAGAAAAACCTCAAAGACATGCAGGAAGTAGCGGGAGTAGGTGTTACTGGCAGCGGCAGGAAATTGATCGGTTATATTCTGGGAGCAGATATTATTAAAAATGAAATTACTGCCCATGCTGCTGCCACTACATATTATTATCCCGAAACAGGGACTATCTTTGAGATAGGTGGACAGGATTCAAAACTGATCATCGTAAATAACGGTATCCCGGTGGATTTTGCCATGAACACTGTCTGTGCGGCTGGAACGGGTTCATTCCTGGATCATCAGGCCTTGCGCCTGGGGGTTCCTATAGAGGAATTTGGGGCTCTGGCATTGAAGGCCAGGAGGGATGTCCGGATCGCCGGAAGATGTACGGTTTTTGCTGAATCTGATATGATCTCAAAACAGCAGTATGGTTTTACCAAACCAGAGATTATCAAGGGCCTTTGCCGGGCACTGGTCAGGAATTATATGAACAACCTGGTCAGGGGCAGGAAACTGTCCGGTAAATATATCTTCCAGGGCGGGGTGGCTGCCAATATAGGGATAAAGGCAGCTTTTGAGGAAGAACTGAGCCATGAGGTAATTATCCCTGAACATTATGATGTGATGGGTGCTATCGGTATTGCAATGCTGGTAAAAGAAGAAATAGAGAGCAAGGGAATAAAGACGTCTTTCAGGGGTTTCAATATTACCAGGGACAATTTTGTTACCAGCAGCTTTATCTGTGAGGGCTGTGCCAATGAGTGTGAAGTAATAAAGGTTGAATCAAGTACAGAGGTCATAGCTATGACTGGTGACCGCTGCGGCAAGTGGTCTGATAGTGTGGAAAATCAAATCAGTTACAGGCAGGAGACTTTTGCCAGATGATCATACTGAATATCTATATAAAAGCAGGAATACTTCTTTCATAAAATCTTTATGAAAGGAGTTTCTCTTTTTATACAGAAGAAAGTAACAGTAGTATTATAAATAGTCATTATATTAATATTATTTTGATTTTCAGAAATATATAATAAATGTAAATTAATATGTTAAAGAGGGGATAAAACATGAAACGGAGAACAGGGGTCTTTTTCATCCTATTATTCTGTCTCCTGCTGGCAGGCTGCGTCATTATAATGTATATAGATAAATCCAGCAGGAATACAGCTCCCGCCGGTAGTCCTGAAATGGGAATGAGTATTGAGGAGAGGGTCAATAGATTACTGGCAGAGATGACCCTGGAGGAAAAGATAGGCCAGATGACACAGGCTGACCGGTCCAGAATCACTCCAGGGAATGTCAGGGATATGAAGATAGGTTCTGTATTGAGCGGCGGAGGTTCCGTGCCAGTGCCCAATACACCTGAATCCTGGCGCAGGATGTACAATAGTTATCAGGCAGCTGCCCTTGATACCAGATTGGGGATTCCGCTTATTTACGGGATTGATTCTGTGCACGGGCATAATAACCTGAATGGAGCCACAATTTTCCCACATAATATTGGACTGGGTGCAGCAAGGGATCTGGAACTGGTGGAAAAAGTGGCAGAGATTACCACACTGGAAACAGCTGCAACAGGTCTGGACTGGAGTTTCTCCCCCTGTGTTGCTGTAGTCCGGGATATAAGATGGGGGAGAACTTATGAGAGTTTCGGGGAAGACCCGGAATTGCAGAGATTGTTGACAGCTGCCTATATAAGGGGTATGCAGGGGCCTCATAATGAGATGGGCGGCAGGTATGTTGTTGCTACAGCCAAGCATTATGTGGGTGACGGAGGTACAGTATGGGGAAGCGGAGCTTCTGGTTTCTATCTCGATCAGGGGATGACCTTGATTTCTGAGGAGGAGTTGCGGGAGATACATATGCCGGGATATCTGGAAGCAATAGAGGCCGGAGTAGGCAGTATCATGGTCTCTTTCAGCGGATTCCAGGGTGTAAAGATGCATGAGCACAAATACCTGATTACTGATGTGCTGAAAGGCGAACTGGCTTTTGACGGAGTAGTGGTATCAGACTGGCAGGGTGTTGAAAAACTACCTGGTCATTCATATTATGATAGGCTGGTAAGATCGGTAAATGCCGGGATAGATATGTTTATGGAGGCATATACCTGGAGAGATTTTATAGCAAACCTGAAATGGGCTGTTGAGGCAGGAGATGTAAGTGAAGAGAGGATCGATGATGCAGTAAGGAGGATTCTGACCCTGAAATTCAGGTGCGGTCTCTTTGATGAGCCATACAGGGATGAAAACTTGCTGCCAATAGAGCTTATCGGTTCTGAGGAACACCGGGCTGTAGCCAGGGAGGCCGTCCGGAAATCACTGGTCCTTTTGAAAAATGAGAACAATTTGCTGCCCCTGGCCAAAGACAGCACAATCTACATTGCCGGGAGCTGTGCAGACAATCTCGGTTATCAATGCGGAGGCTGGACCATAAGCTGGCAGGGAGGCAGCGGTAAAATTACTGAGGGCACCACGATAAAAGAAGGTATAGAGATGGCCTTATCGGATGCAGGAAGGATTACAGATAATATAGATGAGGCAGATGCAGCCGTGATCGTTGTGGGAGAGAGACCCTATGCTGAGGGTGTCGGCGACAGCAGTACACTCAGTCTTCTCACTGCTGACAGACGGGAACTGGAAAAGGCCAGGGATTCCGGAAAACCCACACTGGTCATAATGGTTTCAGGAAGGCCTTTGATGATAAGTGATTATATTGATAACCTGGACGCCTTTGTGGCTGCCTGGCTTCCCGGGACAGAGGGGCAGGGGGTTGCTGATGTGGTTTTCGGTGATTACAACTTTACCGGCAGATTACCTGTTACCTGGCCCAGGGATGTCAGCCAGATACCCATAAATTATGGTGATGAAAAATATGACCCCCTCTTTGAGTATGGTGCAGGACTAGAGATGGAGCTTTAAGATGAGATTATTCAATACCCTGAGTTCAAAGATGATTATATTGATATTGCTGATAATAATCCCGCTGGTTTTTCTGCTGGTCTTTGATAATTATTACGGGATGCAGTTATTGAGAAAACAGGCTGCCCTTTCCAACAGCAACCTCCTGTCGGTCTATATGGCTCAGCTTGATGATCAACTTGATTATTTTACAAATTATCTCAAAATAAGTGCAGAAGCTGATCCTGATATCCATAATTATGTGAACAGTGCCGGGGGTTCAACGGAAAGGGTGCAGGCTGCAGAAAGGATCATCAACAAGTTTTATAACCAGATCAAATATCAGAATGGTATCCATCTGTTTTTCCTCTATTCAGAATCTGAGAAGAATCTGCTGCTGGCCTCAAATGATATCGAAAGATATAATGAGGAGGTCTTGAGCGAGAAGATTGACGGGCTTATCTTT
>JAAYLO010000191.1 GCA_012521855.1 Halanaerobiaceae bacterium | reverse complement strand
TTGTAAGGCTTTATATTCTTCTTTCAGTCTTTCTTTGAGCTCCATCTCCATTTTTTCCGCCTTGATTTCAGCCTTTTTGATTATAATATCCGCTTCCTGATGGGCCTGTTCTGTAATCTCTCTGGCTGTATCCTGAATGGTCAGCATTATTTTCTTCAGCTTTTCCTCCATCTCTGTCTGACTGGCCAGCTTTTCCTTCAGTTTCTCATTTTCATCCTGAAGCATATTCACTTCTTTTAGCAATATTTCATAAGCAGCCCCGACTTCTTCCAAAAACTCATGAACCTGTCTGGTATTATAACCAAACGTTGCCTTACTGAACTCACGGTTATAAATATCCAGTGGAGAAATTTTCATGAAAAAACCACCCCTTTTCTTTTTTGAACTCACAGATAGCGCTGCAGAAGAAGCTTGATTCTTCCACGCTGAGAAACACCGATTTTTTCTGCAACCTTTACCCTTCCCCTGCCCTGAATGGAAATCAAATCACCTATCTCCACATTTACAGATGGATCTGACTCAAGCCTGTGATTAAGTTTAACCTTTTGATTTTTTATCTCCCTGCTTATTCTGTTTCTGGAATCGCTAAAACCAGCACTTGCTATGGCATCTAACCTCATCGAGGCAACCGTTGTCATTATTTCTTTAAATCTCTGTAAGGGAAAAATGAAATCATCAATTGCCAGTTCCTTTACCTCAACGGAAACCTCATGTACATTCTTGAGATTCAATAAAACGAAATCCTTTATTTCGTCTGCAAGAAAAATCTGGGCAAAATCATCCATGATTACAATATCACCGATCATTTCTCTTTTTACACCTAATCCCATCAATGCACCAAGATAATCACGATGGGTCACTCCCTGAAATTTAAAATTCCCGGATACTTTTAATAAACTGATGGGTGTTTTCACATGATCTGGAAAGAGGTATTCAGGGAAGATAATAATCCTGCTTCTTTCAGCTCCCTCATAACCTCCGTCAATCTTATAATTAACTTCAGAAACCTGTCTGATCAATCCAGAGGCAATTTCGCATTCATGGGGGTTCATAAAATTCGTGGTCTCCTGGCTTTTCTTCTTTATAACCATTTCAATTTTATCAAATATATATCCTGCTAAAAGTTCATCTTCTTCTCTATGCAAATGGGAAGAAATTTTCACCCTGTCAATCATATAATTAATATACACCTCACTGCTTTTCTTTTGTATTTAAATTCGTAAATCAAGAGAGATTGCTAATAAAAGCTGGACTATAAAACCCCTTAATATACTCAGCAATAATATAGCTACAAGCGGTGAAAAATCGATGCCCCAGCTGTTCTCAGGAAGATATCTCCGTATGGGCCTTAAAACTGGTTCAGTTAAATCATAGATCAATCTCAATAATCTGCGCCAGTTGGGATCAAATATATTTGGAGCAATCCAGCTGATAAGTGCACGGATAATAATCAGCCAGCTATAAAGATTAAAAATAGTCCTTACTAAATAGATTAGCAGATTCACAGGAATACCCCCCAGTTACAGATTATTTATTTGAAAATAGGTTTATTTTTTTTTAAGACATCACCATCAATTTGCACATTATATGGAGTAAACAAAAAAATCACATCTGATATTTTCTGTACATTTCCATCAAGGCCATAGACAGCTCCGCTTATAAAATCAACAACTCTCCTGGCTGTCTCCCTTTCCAGCTTCTCCAGATTCAGAATAACTGGTTTTTTTGACTTAAGATGGTCAACAACATTCTGTACTTCTGAAAATGATTCTGGACTATGTACTGATATACTTAATCCCTGTTTTTTATATATACTGATTATACGGTTATTATCGTCCTTTTGAATTATTTCTTCTTTTTCCTCAGGCTCTTGATTGAAGCCGAAAAAATCCAGTATTTTATCCCAGTATAATTTTACTTTTGTTTTCATCTTCATTTCATCCACCTCTTCTTTCAAAAAGAGAACTGCCTATACGTACAATTGTGGCACCCTCTTCAATTGCAACCTGATAATCATTGGACATACCCATTGATAACTCCACTATATTTTCAAATCCTCTGTCCCTCATTTCTTTCTTGAGGGCAGCCATTTTTTTAAAATACGGCCGTACTTCTTCAGGATCATACACATATGGAACAATTGTCATCAGGCCTCTTATCTCTATGTTTTGAAGTGAATCCGCCTCCCTCACAAAATCATATACTTCATCAGGATCAACTCCATATTTATTCTCATCACCTGCAATATTAACCTCCAGCAATAGCTGCATCTTACGCTGGTTTTGCTCTGCCCTTTTATTTATCTCCTCTGCCAGGCGCCAGCTGTCCAGTGAGTGTATCAGTCTGCAATTCTCCATCTTTACTAAATATTTTACTTTATTCCTCTGTAAATGTCCAATAAAATGCCAGGAGATTTCAGGCCTTTTATTGTATTTATCTATCAATTCCTGTACTTTGTTTTCACCAAAATCCTCTATACCCTGTTTCCGGAAAAAATCTATTTTCTCAAGGGGCTGGTTTTTGCTTACTGCCAGCAAGGTTATATCCTTAAAACTCCGACCGGATAAAGCTGCAGCAGTTTTGATCTTTTCCTTTACCTGATGGAGATTGTTTTTAAGCTCATCAAACTGGTCTATCAATAGTCATACACCCCTTCCATAATCCAGATCCTCTGGATTTATAACCAGATTCTCTCCAATACTGATACCATCTACAACTACCATTTCTTCATTTCCTTCCAGAACCTGAATGTTTTTGAATTGATATGTATCTGAAAAAGGAATATAAACCAGTACCCCTTCGCCCTCAGGACTGGTAAATACAGCTTTTCTGGGAATAACTATTCCCCTGTGAATATTTTTTATAAACCTGAACTCAACCCAGCGGGCATTCAACCATTCCATCAGAAAGAGATCAAATTTTATAATCAGCAGGCCTTTTTCTCCTTCAAGTTTGATTTTATAAATACTTGCCTCTACAAGCCTGTCTCCTATTTCATCTGCCTGTACAAAGACTTTTTCACCGGGACGGTACCTGGCCGCTTCCTCCCGGTCAGTGAGAATTGCTGAAAACATTTGATTGTTGTTGACAATTCTAAAAAGAGCCTGTCCCTTTTTTATATAATCATTATCAAAATTCTGTTTAAACTTCCTTTTATAATCATAAAAATTATCAGTATTGATATTATCTATCTTACTGCTGCCTAAATCTTCTTCCAGCCCATCTATAGCAAAACTTATAATTCCTGACTGATAATTATATAATATTCTGGAATTGAGCCTGACAATACCC
>JAAYLO010000190.1 GCA_012521855.1 Halanaerobiaceae bacterium | reverse complement strand
GTATAAGGGTATGTAAAAAACTTTTGTCTGGCAAACCACAGGTAGCTGTTTTTGATACATCATTCCATACTACTATGCCGGAAAAGGCTTATCTCTATCCTTTACCATATAAATATTATGAAAAATACAAGATCAAACGCTATGGTTTTCACGGAACTTCACACCGCTATGTGTCAAGGCGTTGTGCTCAATTGATGAATAAACCATATGAAGAATTGCGGATTATATCATGTCATCTTGGCAATGGTGCAAGTCTTGCTGCAGTAAAATATGGTAAATGTGTAGATACATCAATGGGATTAACACCTCTGGAAGGACTGATGATGGGTACCCGTTGTGGTGATATAGACCCTGCTATAATAAAATTCATCATGGAAAAAGAAGGACTCACTATTGAAGAGATCGATGATATGATGAATAAAGAGAGCGGGCTTCTGGGTGTTTCAGGAATAAGTAATGATTCCAGAGATGTCCTGAAGGCGGCTAAAGAGGGAAATTACAGGGCACAACTGGCCCTGGAGATGTTTGATTACCGTATTGTAAAATATATCGGAGCATATATAGCTGTAATGGGGGGAGTTGATGCAATAGTATTTACTGCCGGAATTGGTGAAAACCAGCAGGAAACAAGAAAGAGTATTATTAGTCAACTGGAGCCTTTCGGGATTATCCTTGATGAGGAAGCCAATAAGGTCCGGGGAGAAGAAAAGAAGATAAGTACTTCTGATTCAAAAGTTGATGTTTTTGTAATTCCTACCAATGAGGAATTGATGATTGCCCGTGATACCCTGGCACTTTTATAGAAATTTTTTCTTGACAAGCTGAGTTCATTTCTATTATAATTATTTGTGGCTCTGGTGAGGTGGTATATTAATGAACCTTGATTTAAGTAATCTTAAGGAGATCGGTAGTTCCATAAGTATCAAAAAGAAAGTAAGTTTGCCTGCATTTAAGAATTATAATCAGGATATTGAAACACCTTATCTTTTTGATCTGGAGCTGGAAATATATAATACAGATGATTATTATGTATTAAATGGTTCTCTGGCAGGTACTCTGATAATGTTCTGCAGCCGTTGTCTGGAGAAATTTGAATATCCCATTGATGTTCAAATAGAAGAAGAATTGGCTAAAAAAGAAATTGAAAATCCTGAAAGGATCAATTTAAATGAAATAATCATGGAAAATATTATTTTATCTTTGCCAATGAAGTATCTCTGTTCTGCAGATTGCAGAGGTTTGTGCAGTAATTGCGGCCAGAACCTTAATACAGGTGAATGTGATTGTGATAACACAATTATCGATCCCAGACTGGCTAAATTGAAGGAATTTTATAAAACAGATGATAATGAGGAATAAGGGGGTGTTATAACATGGCAGTACCTAAGAGAAAGACTTCAAAAGCCCGTAAGCGCAAAAGACGTACTCACTGGAAATTAAATACGCCGAATCTGGTAGAATGTCCTCAATGTCATGAGTTAAAGCGACCTCACAGAGTATGTCCTTCTTGCGGATATTATAAAGGTGAAGAGGTTGTAGGAGAATAAAACCTTAAGAAAGATTAAAATGGCCCGTTATCAACATGGGTCATTTTTCTTTTAATTCTTTTTTTTTTGCATTTAAGAAATAAATCAATTATAATAGTAGTTGATATTATTACCTGGTACTAATAGGAGATGCTAAAATGAAGTATGCTAAAGCAGATAGACAGAAAAAATTAATGGAATTGTTGGAAGAGAATCCTTTGTTTACTGACAGGGAACTGGCAGATTATTTTGATGTCAGTATACAGACCATCAGACTGGACCGGATGAGTATGGGTATTCCGGAAGTAAGGGAAAGGACAAAAAATGCGGCTTCTGCCTATGCCAGGCTGAAATCAGTAAGTAAAGGAGAAGTCATTGGTGAATTAGTTGTTCTCGAGCTGAACAGGTACTCTGAATCAGTTATGGTTACAACTCCAGAGATGGCACTGGAGAGATCGAAAATTATCCGCGGGCATTTTATTTTTGCCCAGGCAAATTCACTGGCTGTAGCCTTAATTGATGCCAGGAATGTTTTAACAGGAAAGGCTAATTTGACTTTTCATAAAATCGTACATATCGGTGATAAAATAACAGCCAGAGCTGTTGTAAAAAAGAAGGAAAAATACAGGTTTCTTGTACAGGTAAATTCCTATAAAGATGATGAACTTGTCTTCAGCGGAGATTTTGTACTGTTTGCCAAAGAGGAGGTAGATTGATGTGAAGATAGCCCTTGATGCTATGGGCGGCGACCATGCCCCTTTTGAGATTATAAAAGCTGCTGTAGAGGCCCTGGATCTTTTTGATGATATAGAAATCGTACTGGTGGGCAGAGAAGCTGATATAAAAAGAGAATTAGGAGATAATTATAATAAAGGACGGATCGAAATAATCAATGCAGATGAAGTAATAGCAATGGATGAATCTCCAATCACGGCTATACGGAAGAAAAAGGACTCCTCCATTGTTAAGGGAATGGATCTCCTTAAAGAAAAAGAAATCGATGCCTTTATTTCAGCTGGAAATACTGGAGCAGTAATGTCTGCTGCTTTGTTTGGCCCGGGAAGGATAAAAGGGATCAAGAGGCCTTCAATTATTATTAATTTCCCCAATATTACCGGCCAGACTCTGGTACTTGATAATGGAGCAAATACAGATACAAAACCGGAACATTTACTGCAATTTGCAATTATGGGCCAGATTTATGCTGAAAAGGTCCTTGGTATAAAGAATCCCAGGGTGGGCTTATTGAGTATTGGAGAAGAGAAAGAAAAGGGCAATCAACTGGTCAAGGATACATTTCCTTTACTGGAAGAGGACCCGCGGATTAAAAACTTTATAGGTAATGTTGAAGGCCGTGATATATTTAACGGGAGATGTGATATAGTTGTCTGTGATGGTTTTGTAGGCAACATTGTTCTCAAGACAACAGAAGGGGTAGCGTCTTTTATGTTTAAGATGCTGAAAGATGCCTTTACAAAGAGTTTGCGGGCTAAAATTGGTGCATTATTATTAAAACCATATCTGAAAGCATTGTTAGAAAAGACAGATTATCATCAGTATGGCGGAGCACCTTTATTGGGTATAAACGGAGTAGTCATGATCAGCCATGGCAGCTCAGACAGAATAGCTATTGCCAATGCTGTGAAAGCAGCCAGAGATACTGTTTTACTGGATCTAGTAAACTATATAGAAAATGAAATAAACAGGGAAGGTGAATGATTTGAGCAGGAGAGCTTCAATAATTGGTCTGGGTAAATATATACCTCCCAGGGTATTGACCAATAAAGACCTGGAAAAAATGGTTGATACAAGTGATGAATGGATTACTACAAGAACCGGTATCAAAGAGAGACATATTGTTGAAGATGATGTCCCTACCTCTGATATTGCTTTTG
>JAAYLO010000189.1 GCA_012521855.1 Halanaerobiaceae bacterium | reverse complement strand
GTTTCCTCCTCGCCCTTCTTGTTGGGTTTCCTACAAGAGGGGTTTTTTATTTGCACGTAATATTATTCTGATAAAAATTATAGAAAAAGAAGGAATATTGAAGAAAGAAGTCGAACTATAGAAAAGAATAGTATTAAAGTACTAAATACTACACAGACAGGAGGTGATATGTGACAGGGGAGATTACTTTTTTCTGAAAGCTGGTTGGTGAAGTTCTTTGAGCAGTTCCACTCATTGGAGGCAATGACCCGTCATTTTTATCTGGTTACCTATGGATGGCGGGGAGCCAGTGGTGAAACCGGCCAATAGAGATTATTTATAATATAAATCCAATGAGAAGGAATTAATTGTGGGAAAAAAGGGTATTTTGATATTGGCAGCAGTTCTTATTGTTGCCGTAAGCAGTATGCTGTTGGCTTAAAATTTCGATGTTATCGTTAATATTAGAGAAAAGCAGAAATCACTGAACCAGGAAATATTATACTGTAAATTTAAAGAGCTGATCCGGTTTATACAGGTAACACCAGTTTTGCTGTTAAGACAAATTATCAGGTTAATGTAAATATAAAATCAGGAGGGTATGAAGATAATTTATTCGATAACAATATTTCTTATTTATATTTTGCTGATAATATTGCAGGAAACTTTATGGAGGACAGGAGGAAACATTTACGTTTTATTCTGGTGTAAAAACTGTAACTTTTGCGGCAACATTTGATGAAAAATCACTTGAAGGTGATGACTGGGTAAATATTTCGACAAATAATGATTATTCTGATATTGTAATAATTACAGTATCGGCTGACTAACAGCTGTTGTCAATGTCTGAAAAGCAGGGCATGGCCGTAAAGCCCTGCTTTTTCAAAAAAAATATAAAATAATAGGGAAAAAATTCATAATTACTATTTACAGAATTAAATTTGTGTGTTATAATGAACATAATAAAAAGCAAATATTGAAAGGCGTTCTTTTCACGATAAAGGTAAACCCATTGATAGGTGGGGGCACAAAGACACGGGCCTAAGGTAGAAATACTATGGCAGCCGGTCAGCCGAAGGGGAGAACCAGAAGGAATGTGAAACTATCAACCTTTTGGCTTGATAGTTTTTCTTTTTTGAAATCTTCAACACAATTTTAGAATACTTCCTTGTATAGTTAGAAATATACTTCATAATACCCCTCAAATTATTATATACTCCTTTTGCAAGAGTTTTAACTCTTGCTCTTTTTTTTTGAAAAAAATCAGAATAAGGCAGGAATATTATGAATTATCTAGAATATATATTTTGAGACTTAATTTAACCCTTAAAAAAAGTCCATGATATAAGCTTATTACCTGGAAATAAAGGAGTTTTTTATGGAAGATGTGAAAATAGCTAACTCTGAATATATAAGAGATTTGAACCTGGCGTCTATCTTCAGGCTGATACATAAATACGGCCCTGTTTCGCGCAAGGAATTGTCTGATAATACCGGATATAGTCCGGCTACTATCTCCAATCATGTTAAGAGATTATTGGACAACGGGTTTGTAAAAGAGACTGATAAAGGCAGCTCCACCGGGGGGCGGAAGCCTGTATATTTGACAGTTAATCCAGAACGCGGTTATCTTCTGGCCATGGATATAGGAGTGAATTATGTCAAAATATATCTCTTTGACCTCAATCTACAGATAAAAGACCAACTGGAAATAGCCGGACGTAAAAAGAGAGCAGAAGAGCTAATGCCCTTTCTGGTAAAGAGCTTGAAAGAATTTTGCCGGAAGGCAGGGATAGATACTGATAAGATTATCGGTCTGGGAGTTGCACTTCCCGGTTTAGTTGATAATGAAAAGGGTTACCTTCACTTTGCCCCAAATTTGAAATGGCATAATCTTGATATCAGGAGCTATTTTGCGGAGGAATTTGCCTTTTCGATATTAATAGAAAATGAGGCTAAAGCTGCGGTAATCGGAGAAAAGGAAGTAATCTACCCTGGGATTGATAATATAGCTTTCGTGTCTATAAATGAGGGTGTAGGCTGTGGCTTAATAATTGACGGCAAATTATATCTTGGAGCAAGTGGTAATGCAGGAGAGTTTGGACACATAATTATAGATAGTGATGGACCGGAATGCCATTGTGGCAATTCAGGCTGTTGGGAAACCCTTGCTTCCATGAATTTTATTATTAATAAATATTTTGAGAGAACAGGAGAAAAACTGGATAGCCAGGAGATTATAAAGAAAGTCAGCTTTCAACCTGATCAGGAACTCCTGTCTATTGTAAAAGAATGTGCTCATAATATTGCCGTTGGCCTTGTCAATATTGTTAACAGCCTTAGCCCGGAGTTACTGGTAATTGGCGGCGATATTATCGGCCTGAAAAAATATATAGCAGAAGACATAGAGAGAATTGTCAAAAAAAATGCCCTGAATATTTCATATGAGAAAGCAAATATTGTCTACAGTAAACTGGGCAATAAGGCAGCATTATACGGGTTGGCCAGAATGGTTTTTGATAATAGTATCGGCAGGGAGATTATCAAAGATTATATTTAAAAGGAGGTCAAAATGGGTTATTTATTGGGACTGGATATCGGTACAAGTGGTGTTAAGGGGTTATTGTTGTCTGAGGAAGGGGAGATTTTATTAACAAAAACGGAAAACCATCCTCTCTCTACTCCACGTTCAGGCTGGGCTGAACAGAACCCGGAAGACTGGTGGGATGCTACCAGAAAGTGTATTGGCGGGCTGATTGATGAAAGCGGTATTGATGCAGCAGATATTAGGGGAATAAGTTTTTCAGGCCAGATGCATAGTTCTGTTTTCCTTGATGAAAACATGGAGGTCATCAGGCCGGCCATTCTCTGGAGTGATACCAGAACGAGCAGTCAGTGCCAGGAAATATACAATAGAGCAGGAGGACTGGAGGAATTAATCAGCCTGGTGTCGAACCCTGCACTGGAAGGATTTACTGCCCCGAAGATACTCTGGTTAAGGGAAAATGAAGCCGAAAATTTTGCAAAAGTCAGTCTGGTTCTTCTTCCCAAAGATTATATCAGGTACAAATTAACCGGTGAAAAACACATGGATGTTTCAGATGGTGCCGGTACTTTGTTGATGGATGTAGTAAAAAAGGACTGGTCAGATGCATTACTGGATAAACTGGAACTTTCCCGTGATATTTTACCACCTCTAGTTGAATCTACAGCAATAACAGGAAGGGTAACGGAGAAGGCTGCCCGTGAAACAGGCCTCAAAGCAGGGACTCCAGTGGTTGCAGGCGGTGCTGATAATGCCTGTGGCGCTGTTGGCAGCGGTATTATCAAGGAAGGCCGGGTTATGGTCAGTATTGGTACTTCCGGTGTGGTAGTGGCCTTTTCCAGAAAAGCTGTAGCAGACCAGAAGGGCAGGATACATCTCTTTAATCATTCCCGACCTGACAGCTGGTATATGATGGGGGTAATGCTTTCTGCAGGCATGTCTTTCAGTTGGTTGAAAAAGAGCCTTTTCGCCAATGAGTTTGATTATGACAGATTAAATGAAATGGCTTCTGATGTATCTCCTGGCAGTGAGGGCCTGATATTCCTGCCTTATCTTTATGGTGAAAGGACCCCGCATGCAGATGCCAATGCCAGAGGGGTATTTTTCGGAATCTCCGGTAAACATGAACAGAAACACTTTGTCCGCAGTGTAATGGAGGGTGTAACTTATGGGCTCAATGATTCCCTGGAATTGATAAAAGAACAGGGAGTAGAAGTAAATGAGATCAGGGCCATAGGCGGAGGTGCCAGGAGTCTCGTCTGGCAGCAGATTATGGCAGATATTTTTGGCCAGGAAATCAGCCTTCTAAATGTAGAAGAAGGACCTGCCTTTGGTGCAGCCCTGATTGCAGGTGTTGGTGTCGGAACTTATAGTAATTTTGAAGAAGCTGAAGAGGGTATTATAAAGGTTGTAAAGACTATTCCGCCCCGGAATGAGAATATAGATACTTACCGGGAGTATTATTCCATTTACCGGAATCTTTACAGGAGCCTGAAGGGGGATTTTGCTGATCTGGCACGATTGGAGTAGTTTTGTTAAAAGCCTGACCGGGCTTTAGTATAGTAATGAAACTAAAAGGAGGAATTCAAAGTGAGAAATTATTTTGGTGATGTATCAAAGATCAAATTTGAAGGTAAGGATTCAAAAAACCCGCTTGCTTTTAAGTATTATAATCCTGAAGAGCTTGTTGGGGATAAGTCAATGGAGGATATTTTGAGGTTTTCTGTTGCTTACTGGCATACCTTTTCAGCAGATGGAAGTGATATGTTTGGTGTAGGCACATACCAGCGTCCCTGGGAAGATGGTTCTACACCAATGGAATGTGCTAAAAACAGGGTAGAGGCTGCTTTCGAATTTATGAGTAAATTAGGAGTAAAATATTTCTGCTTCCATGATGTGGATGTTGCTCCTGAGGGAGAAACCCTGAAGGAAACATTTGCTAATCTTGATGAGATTGTTAAGTTAATAAAGGCTAAAATGGATGAGACAGGTATCAAATTGTTGTGGGGTACTTCCAATCTCTTTGGACATCCGCGTTTTATGCATGGTGCTTCTACATCCCCCAATGCTGATGTCTTTGCCTTTTCTGCAGCAAAAGTTAAAAAAGCCATGGAGGTTACGAAAGAGCTGGGTGGAGAAAATTATGTCTTCTGGGGAGGCCGGGAAGGTTATGAGACATTGCTGAATACCGATATGGCACTGGAACAGGATAATCTGGCCCGTTTCCTGCAGATGGCTGTAGATTATGCTAAAGAGATCGGCTTTACAGGCCAGTTCCTGATTGAACCAAAACCAAAAGAGCCTACCAAACATCAATATGATTTTGATGTTGCTACAGTTATAGCATTTTTACGGAAATACAATCTCGATGATTACTTTAAGGTAAATATTGAAGCAAACCACGCTACTTTAGCAGCGCATACCTTCCAGCATGAACTGCATGTAGCCAGAATTAACGGCATGCTGGGCAGTGTTGATGCCAACCAGGGAGATATGCTGTTGGGATGGGATACAGACCAGTTCCCTACAAATATTTATGAAACTACTATGGCAATGTATGAGATTTTGAAAAACGGCGGTATAGCACCAGGCGGACTCAATTTTGATGCCAAGGTACGGCGGGGTTCCTTTGAGCCTGTAGACCTTTTCTATGGACACATTGCAGGAATGGATGCCTTTGCCAGGGGTCTAAAAGTGGCTTACCGTCTGCTTGAGGACAGGGTTCTGGAAGATTTCATTGCTAACCGGTACAGGAGTTATACAGAGGGTATCGG
>JAAYLO010000188.1 GCA_012521855.1 Halanaerobiaceae bacterium | reverse complement strand
CATCTATAGCAGGGCCGGCAGCCAATTTTTTTCTAGCTCTTGTATTTACAGTCCTTTTCCGCATTTTTGCTTTGATACAGAATGTGACGCCTTTTGAATTATATTATTGGTCCCTATATTATCCGGTATTTAATAAATTTGTTATTACGATATCGACTATTTTATTTATAGGGATAAGTATAAATATAGCTTTAACTGTTTTTAACCTGATACCCATACCTCCCCTGGATGGTTCAAAAATACTTAGGGGGATTTTACCTCCAGGGTATGATAAATATTTCAACAAACTGGAGGGACCTCTGGGTTTATTTGTTCTCCTTGTTTTATTTCGTGTAGGATTATATGATATACTTATTGAACCAGTTGTCCTTTTTCTTTTAAATATTCTAATATAAAGGGATGGATCAAATGTCATATGAGTTACAACTGGATGGTTTCCAGGGACCGCTGGAGGTCTTATATCAGCTTGTCAAGAAAAATAAAATAGAAATCAGCGAAATCTCACTGGCAAGTATAACTGAACAGTATTTAGAATATATCGAGAGTCTAAGTGTTATCAACCTGGACCTGGCCAGTGAGTTTATGATTATTGCCGCAGAATTGATGGAGATAAAGATCCGCACACTATTACCTAAGGAAGAGAAGAAAGGTGAAGAAGAAATTGAAGATGAGCACAGCCTGGTTAAGCGCCTGAAGGAATATGAGATTTTCAAAAAGGCTTCCATGATCCTGCAGGAATACGAAGAAAAGGGAACAATGTTTCACCAGCGGGCTCTTGATATAGGTGATTTTATAGGGGAAGAGATAGAAGTAAATCTTGATCTGGACCTGATAGATCTAAAGAAAGCCTTTATGGATGCCTTAAAATCATACAGGGCCATGAAAACAGTTAAGGACCAGAAGGAAGAAAAGGAATGGAAGAAATTAAGGATTGAAGATATAAGAATAGAAGACAGGATCGACTATATATTAGATAAACTCAAGGATGCCCCGGCAGGATTAAGCTTCGCTGAACTGATCATGAACAGAGAAAACAGACTTGAGATAATTGTAACCTTCCTTGCTATTCTGGAACTGGCCAGGTTGTCAAGAATCAGGATCAAACAGGACAAGGTGTTTTCAAAGATTTTTATTGACTAATCATAGAAAAGGACAGGTCAGGTGATTTTTTATGCATGATCTTTGTGCTGTGATTGAAGCACTCATATTTGCTTCAGATGAACCAGTCTCTATAGAAGAGTTAAGCAGGGTTCTGGAGGTCTCTGCTGCTGAGATTCAAAAAACCATAGAGATACTGGAAAAAAGATATCAGGATGAGAGTCACGGTATTTTCCTGAAGGAATACAGCGGGGGTTATCTGTTTGTTACAAAACCCGGGTATTCCAGTATTATAAAAGATATGCACAATAAAAAGGTAAGCAGATTAAGCCAGGCTGCCCTGGAAACACTGGCAATCATTGCATATAAACAACCTGTAACCAGAGTTGAGATAGAAGAAATCAGGGGTGTAAAAGCTGAAAAGACCCTTCTTACCTTGACCAAATATGGGCTTATTGAGGAAATTGGCCGTAAAGACACCATCGGGAATCCGATTGTGTATGGAACAACAGAAGAATTTTTAAAACATTTTGATCTCAGGGACCTCTCTAATTTGCCGCATATAGAAGAAGATGAATAATCGAAGTTTTGAAAAACTTCTGATAGAAAGTGGTATATCTCTACATTTTTACGGGGAATAATATGATTAGTCAGAAAGGAGTATCACTGTGCTGATCTTTTTATTCCCTGTTTTTATTTTTATAATACTATATTTCCCTGTCAGTCTGAAAATAGAATATCAGAGAAAGGAAGAGGGTGATGGATTCAATCTGGATCTCTATACATATCTGGAAGTGTTCGGCTTTCCTGTACAGTTTCCCTACCTTAAGAACCGGATTCTCCTCTTTTTATTGGAACTAATTTCAGAAATTGATTATTTTTTTATCAGTTTCCGGAAGAATGAAATAGAAAATGAATTGGAAGAAATGATTAAATTGAACAATAGACAGATCGAAAAGATAAAAAAAGCAATTTCTTTTTTCAGGAACAGAAAATTTATGGGGATAATCATCCGTTCACTAAGGATAAAATGCCTGAAATTTTACTGGGAAACAAGTTACGGGGCAGCTGACCCTGCCTGTACAGCTGTACTATACGGTTTTATCTGGGCACTTAAAGGAATAATTATAAGAACATGTGATGAACTGCTGGGACTAAAGAGGGGAGTAGAGGTATCTGTCAATCCGGATTTTTATAAGCTGAAACTAACCACCCGCTTTACCGGAATATTTGTGACAAGGTTAGGAAATATTATTATTACTATATTGATTATTATTTTACTGAAAATTAAAACTACTGTCACTTTAACCGGGTTTTTTTCACTGAAATAAACAGGTTATTTATGAGCTAATAGGGAGGGGGTAGTATCTTTGGCTGATCATCCTATTGAAAAACTTATGGATACAGCAATGACAAACATAAAATCAATGGTTGATGTTAATACAATTGTAGGGGATCCGGTAGAGACACCTGATGGCAGTGTTATTATTCCTATTTCAAGGGTTTCCTTTGGTTTTGCGGCCGGCGGCGGGGAATTGAAATTTTCATCGAATGAAAACGGAGGTGAAAATAAGCCTTTTGCAGGAGGCAGCGGAGCTGGAGTAATGCTGACTCCGGAAGCCTTTCTGGTAGTGAGTAAGGATCAGATCAGATTATTGCCTGTCAATAATAACGCAGTAGCAGAGAGGTTGATTAATATTGCTCCTGAATTGTTACAACAGATACAGAATATACTTGAGAAGAATTGCAAAGAGTGAATTCAGGGCTGCTAATATTTATTAATAAAGATGCATATACTTAAAGAGTAATACTTCAGGAGCGGGTGAAATTATGTCCAGGAACTCATGCTTTTTTTGTTTTTTATTTTTATCACTCCTCTGCTTTTCTTTCCTGATACCCCACGCCAGGGCAGATGGCCTTCCGGCTGTTTCTGCAAAATGTGCTGTTGTGCTTGATATGGAAACCGGTCAGGTTCTGTATAACAAAAACATGAGCATAAAGGCCTTTCCTGCCAGCCTGACAAAGATCCTGACAACCATCATTGCCCTGGAAGAGGGGGATATAAATGATATAGTTAAGGTGAGCAGACGTGCTGCCTATCAGGAAGGCTCTTCGATCTATCTGCAGGAAGGGGAAGAGATAAAACTGGAAGACTTACTATATGGAGTGATGCTTTCCTCAGGCAATGATGCCTCTGTTGCAGTAGCAGAACACATTTCAGGGTCAATTGATGAGTTTGCCTTACTTATGAATGAGAAAGCTAAAGAGATAGGTGCACTTAACAGCAATTTCAAAAACCCGAACGGTTTACCTGATCCTGATCATTATAGCACTGCCTATGATCTGGCTGTAATCATGAGATATGCTATGAAGAATAAAATATTCAGAACCATAAGCGGGACAAAAAACAGGACAATTTCCTGGGCTGGTAATGATTGGGGGCGTGGTTTAAGAAATCACAATAAACTGCTCTGGCTTTATGATGATATTACTGGCGGGAAGACCGGGTTTACAAAGGCGGCAGGACGCTGTCTGGCAGCCTCAGCGGAGAGAAATGGAAGAGAAGTTATAGCTGTTGTCCTG
>JAAYLO010000016.1 GCA_012521855.1 Halanaerobiaceae bacterium | reverse complement strand
TATCTTGCCGGCAGATTATTCAGTGCATATGATGCAATGTCAAGAAGGCATTCCTTACAGGTACATATATCTTTAATTTCACTTTTTTTAAGTAAATCTTCCATTACTTCCAGAACAACAGTTTCTGTATGATTATTTAATTTAGACTTAACACTATTTAGATCTATTTTCACCCCTCCTTTATGAAGCTTAAAAAGTGTGAGTGATTTTAGTCTATTTTTATCTATAAATATATTCGCTGTAATTTATGAAAAACCTTTTTTGATATACCTATAAATTTATGATAATATATAATTGCAGAAAAACTTTTAAAAAAGGGATGCCTATGATGATAGATAAAGAAAAAGCTCTGGAGAAAATTAACCGGGAATTAACAGAATTACTGGGGAATGAAAGAAATATGATTGCAAATCTGGCCAATGCCTCAGCCTTATTGTTTAATTCTCTTCCGGATGTTAATTGGGCAGGTTTTTATCTGATGGGAGGAGGGGAGCTGGTTCTGGGACCCTTTCAGGGAAAGCCGGCCTGTGTACGTATACCAATAGGAAAAGGAGTTTGTGGAAGTTCTGCGAGGGATAGAAAAACATATCTGGTTGATGATGTGGATGAATTTCCCGGTTATATTGCCTGTGACAGTGACTCCCGTTCCGAGCTGGTGGTTCCTGTTATCATTGGAGGAACTGTGTTTGGTGTACTGGATATAGACAGCCCTGTCCGGAAAAGGTTTGATGAGCTTGACCGGAAATATATGGAGGCATTTGTTGATATATTAATCAGTAAAACAGATTTTATAATACAAGAATAAACAATTGCAAAGTACCCTTCAGGGTGCTTTTTTAATACCATCTGTAAAATGAATAAACTATAAGTTATACATAATACTATATATAGTGTATAAAAAATCTTGACAATAGGTAGGCTTATTGTTATACTAATAATAACAGTTATCATTATCGATAAACTATAAAAGAAAGGGAGAGATATGATGGTAAAAAATGAGATTACAGCACAGAACTTGAGATCTGCATTTGGAGGTGAGAGCCAGGCTTATCAACGTTACCAGGTCTGGGGGAGGATAGCTGAAAAGGAAGGGTATCCCAATACGGGGCTGCTTTTTCGGGCAATAGCTTATGCAGAACAGGTTCATGCCGGTAATCATTTTGAAGTACATAACAATATTTCAGGAGATTTTCTGGTAGCTTCAGGAGCAGGTTTTGGTATTGGCTCTACTTCAGAGAATCTGGCAGGAGCTATTGCCGGAGAGGATTTTGAGATTGAGCAGATGTATCCTTCCTATTTGCTGGTGGCAAAAGATCAG
This sequence comes from Halanaerobiaceae bacterium, assembly GCA_012521855.1. Lineage (GTDB taxonomy): Bacteria > Bacillota > Halanaerobiia > Halanaerobiales > DTU029 > JAAYLO01. Next base: position 4,112 of record JAAYLO010000016.1, on the reverse strand, counting down.
GGGGAATCTGATGCAGTACGTTCATATTATTATGCGGTAGAGGCAGAAAAGATACATTCAAAGCTGTTTGCTGAAGCAAAAGAGGCTGTAGATGCAGGAAAAGATTATGATCTGGAATATGTAAGTATCTGTGAAGTATGTGGTCATACTGTGAAAGACGGCACACCGGATAAATGTCCTATTTGTGGTGTCGGTAAAGAGAGGTTTAAAGAGTTTCAAAAATAATATCAAGGGGAGGTTAATTTAAAATGGCTTTATATGAGGTGCAAACTTTTTCAGATCCTGAAAACAAAACTGTCCATGAACAAAAACATGTTCCCTTTATTCAGGCCCCTGAAAAGGTAAAGAAAGGAGAGTATTTTCAGGTCAGTATCAAAATGGGTGAAGGAATTGATCATCCTATGGAGCCGGGACACTTTATACAATATGTAGATCTTTATGCTGATTATTATCATTTAGAAAGGGTCAATTTTACTCCTGAAACAAAGGCAGAAGCAGTTTTGACCATAAAGCTGGAGAAGTCCTGTACATTAAGGGCCTTTGAACTCTGTAATTTACACGGTCAGTGGGAAGGTACATTTGATATAATAGTAGAAGAGTAGAAAATACTATGTATAATTAATTGATTATGTATAATAATATCAGTGGAGGTGGTAGTCCCCTATATGGCAAAAATTATGTCAGATAGAACCAGGTATGAGCTTGCTAAGGAGTTAGGGTTCGCTCACAAGGTGAAAGACGGTGATTGGGGCAATATTACCACCCGTGAAGCCGGGCTATTGGTTCGGGCAGCTATAGCTAAAGCTGAGGAATTAATGACCCGGAATGATGAAAGACAGTAGGATTTATCCTACTGTCTTTATAAAATATACTGTTTATAAAAATAATAAAAGCCTAAACGTACGGGTTTTCAGAGCCTTTTGTTACCCTGGCAAAGTCCAGAATGAGGGAGAGCTGGATTGCCAGTAATAATTGATCGAGGATTTCTCCTAAAAAAGCAGTCCGGCAAACAGCCTGTTCTATGATATTTTCACCCACGGAAGGTGTTCTGGTCAGCTCTTCAGAGGCTCCTACCAGTAGTCTATATGAATCAGTCAGTAGTGTAAACCTTTCTATAAGTAAGTCCACATCTCCTAAAATAATACTATTTCTGATTTTTGACATACTGTTCCCCCCAAAGCTTTTATTAATACAGTATATTCAACTGCTAATTTTTTGCCATGGGTTGAATGAAAAAAACCGGCTATATCTTATCCTTCTTGCAATATTGATTTCTTGAGTATATAATATTAAAAGACAAAATTAATTACATACATAAAATTGCTATATTGTTTTTGTTATAATAAATTTAGGAGGGGTTTTGGCATGGAGAAAAGATATATGGAACAGTCCTGGAGAGAACAGATGAGAATCAGGCTGGATGTAAACAATATGTTTGCTGAAAATATCGGTAAAGAGCATGGTTTTTTGAAAGAGGATATAGATAGTCTTGAAAAAAGGGTAGAAGAAGCACATGAGAATATACTGAAAAACAGACCTGGATTCATGGAGCTGCCTTTCTCTCAATCTGATATAGTAAAAGAGATCATAGAACTGGCGGAAAAACGGAAGGGTAAATATGACAATTTTGTGGTTCTGGGTATTGGCGGCTCTGCTTTAGGGAATATAGCAATGCAGACAGCCCTGAATGACCCTTACTATAATTACAATGAAAAAGCAAGGAATGGATATCCAAGACTTTTTGTTCCGGATAATGTAGACCCGGTCCGGTTTAAAAGTTTACTGAATATACTTGATCTAAAGAGGACAGTCTTTAATGTAATTTCAAAATCTGGCGGTACTGCCGAAACCATGAGCCAGTATCTGATTGTCAGAAAGGCTGTAGCTGAAGAAGTCGGAGAGGACAATTTGAAAGATCATTTTATAATTACTACGAGCCAGGATTCAGGTTATTTAATTGAGATTGCCCGCCGTGAGGCTTTTAAAACTTTCTATATTCCTAATAATGTAGGCGGGAGATTTTCTGTATTAACACCAGTAGGTCTTGTTTCTGCAGCCTTTTGTGGTATTGATATTGAAGGATTACTGGCCGGTGCTGCTTATATGGCCGGGATTTGTGAAACAGCAGAACTCTGGAAAAATCCTGCATATTTGAATGCCGGTTTAATGTATCTGGCATATGAGGAAGGTAAAAGACTCTCTGTAATGATGCCCTATGTACATGGCTTAAAAGATCTTGCTGACTGGTATAGACAGCTCTGGGCAGAATCCCTCGGGAAAGAACTGGACAGGGATGGCAATATAGTAAATGTAGGACCTACACCCATAAAAGCACTGGGGGCAACAGACCAGCATTCCCAGGTACAATTATATATGGAAGGGGCATATGATAAAGTAATTACTTTTCTTGAAGTAGAAGATTATGGTGTTGAGATGGAGATTCCGGAGTTTTATGAGGATATCCAGGGGGTATCATATCTTGGCGGACATACTCTGAATGAATTGATAATAACGGAGAAAAGGGCTACTGAATTAGCATTGAGTATGCGTGGCAGATTGAATGAAACTATTATCCTTCCTGAACTCAATGAATTTACCCTGGGACAGTTGTTTTATCTCCTGGAGTTACAGACAGCAATGATTGGAGAATTATTCAATATAGATGCATTTAACCAACCAGGGGTAGAATTGGGTAAACACTACACCTATGGTGTCCTTGGCAGAGAAGGGTATCAGGAGAAGAGAGAAGAATATTTAAACAGGCCGGAAAAATCAAAAGATCTGATAATATAATAATTAATAGGGAGTAGTCTATGACATATTACCAGAGATTATTTAATGAAAAGCTGATATCTGCAAGGGAAGCAGCAGAGAAGGTAAATTCAGGAGATAATATTGTTACCGGATTGGGTTGTGGTGGTGCCATTGCTTTTCTGGAGGAACTGGCAAAAAGGAAAAAGGAGCTGAGAGATGTAACAATACATCAAATGCTGCCATTATATGATTTCACATATTTTAAAGAAGGTATGGAAGAGTATATCAGGCATAACTCCTGGTTTAATAGTGTATATTCCAGAAAAATTGTCAATGAAAAAAGGGCAGATTTCACACCGAATTTTTTCCATGAATCACCACACTTATTTAAAGAACATCATGATATTAATATATTAGTAACAACTGTCAGCCCTATGGACAAACATGGTTTTTTTAGTTTTGGTTTATCTGTTGATTATACTAAAGCAGTTGCTGAATATGCAGATATGATTATTCTGGAAGTAAATGAAAAGGTTCCCCGTACACTGGGAGATTCCTTTATTCATATCAGTGAAGTAGATTATCTGATCGTAAACAACAGTCCTTTACCGGAGTTGCCGGTCAGGGAACCAGATGAGGAGGAGTGGCAGATCGGGCAGTATATAGCAGATCTTATCGAAGATGGTTCAACCCTCCAACTGGGAATTGGCGGTATTCCCAATGCAGTTACTGCAGCACTTACCGGAAAAAGAGATCTGGGTATCCATAGTGAAATGCTTACAGATGGTATGGTCGATCTGATAGAAAGGGGAGTAATAACAAACAGGAAGAAATCTATCCATAAAGGGAAGATTATAGGGTCCTTTGCAGTCGGAACAAAGAGGTTATATGAATTCCTGGATGATAATCCTATGGTGGAGATGCATCCGGTTTCCTATACAAATGATCCGGAAATTATCAGTAAAAACTATAAGATGGTTTCCATTAATTCCTGTATTGAGGTTGATTTGCTCGGGCAGTGTGCTGCTGAGTCAATAGGGACCAGGCAGATAAGCGGTACCGGGGGGCAGACTGATTTTGTAAGGGGTGCAGTAAGATCTAAAGGTGGTAAGAGTATTATCGCTCTTAAGTCTACAGCCCATAATGGGGAAAGATCTACTATTGTGCCTGTACTCTCGCAGGGTGCTGTAGTAACAACAGGAAAAAATGATGTAGATTATATTGTTACTGAATACGGTATTGCACATTTACGTGGCAAAACTGCCTCTGAAAGAGCAGAAGCATTGATAATGATTGCACACCCTGATTTCCGGCAGGAATTGAGGGGACACTCACCTTATCTCCGGTCTGTATACCAG
>JAAYLO010000187.1 GCA_012521855.1 Halanaerobiaceae bacterium | reverse complement strand
TACTCAGATTCTCTGGAGTAAAAGGCCATATTATTCCATAACAAGCAACAATCTGGCCCGGACCAATAATATCTGGACAATCAAATGCAAATCCTCCTGAGATTCCTTGAAGCTCTTCTATTGATAATTGATTTTTATCTATCATGTCCCTCTCCCTCCTTATAAATAAAACTTACAGAAACAGGTTTTTGGTAATATTTCATCTGTGTTTCAGGAAGTTTTCAAATTTTCTTCTGACAACAGGTCATACAATTCCTGGCTCTTCTTAATAAATAAAGGTGAAATTTTCCGCCCTCTCTCAAGTACTTTCAGGGCTTCTTTCTTTCTATTCATTTCTGTGTAAACTATGGCCAGATCATAATAAGGATCCATAAAATTTTCATCACTCAGACTTACCGCTTTTTTTAAATACTCTATTCCCTCTTTTGCTTTACCCATTCTGTACAGAGTTAATCCCATTCCTTTATTGGCATATGCATTATCAGCATCAATATCCAGGGCTTTCTGATTTGCCGCTAAAGCCTGTCTATAGTTTTTTAACATAAAATTTACATATCCATATAAACAGAGAAGCTCAATATCATCATCTCTCTGCCTTAAAGCCCTTGATAGTAGTAATTCTGCCAACTGGGCTTCATCTTTCTCCGCTAGTAATCTGGCTTTTGACTTCAATTCCTCATATTCATTTTCTTTGTTTATTATTTCTTCAGCTTTTTTCATTGCAATATTATAGACACAATAGTTGTTTTCGCTATATATACTGCCTTCCATAACTAATCTTGTATTTGTACATCCACCCAGGCATCTATCACCGAATTTACACTTAGTGCAAAATCCGGATAAGTCTTCTTTTTTAATCCCCCTGTTCCATTTAAATTTATTCTCGTCTTCCCAGATATCCCTGAGAGTTCTTTCTCTGACATTGCCTTCTATATATTCTTTTGAACGGATAGAAGTACAGCCAATTATATCTCCATTATGCAATATACCAAGACTATACTTTCCTGCTGTACACCCGCTCCAGAGTCCTGAAGATTCATAACCAAAACCTTCTGGATTCATTTCCTTTTTCCTTATTTCTACCTCTTTTAAATTGTAGTATCCAAGACAGTCAGCCAGATTTACATCGATTTTGTTTTCCTTATATACATCATAAGCAAAATCTATGATAGTGTTTACCTGCCAGGGATCTACTACAATATCTTTTCTTGAAAAAAGACTGCCCATAGGTAAGGCTATTTGCAGCTGCCAGGTACAGACTCCGTATTCTATTAAAAGCTCTTTCAGTTCAGATAATTCATTAATATTCAATTTATTGATGGTTGTAATAACTCCAGAATAAGCCTTCCTTTTTTCTATCAATTGCAAGGCATTTATTATCCTTTGGTATGAACCCTCTCTTCTTATATAATCATGGGTTTTCTCCAGTCCATCTATACTTATTCCTATTGTACCTACTCCTGCCTCTATTATCTTGTCCAACAATTCTTCATTCAGATTCCAGCCATTTGTAATTATATTGGGGATTACTCCCCCTTTACTCAGCCTGTTTATTAATTGATCCAGGTCTTTCCTGATTGTCGGCTCTCCGCCTGACAATGTTATCCATTCAAAACCAAGATCTACAATCTGATCACACAACTCAAGTGCTTCTTCTGTACTCAGTTCATCTTCCAGAGCATCTTCACAGGCTGAACCGCAATGTTTACATCTCATATTACAACCCATTGTTATTTCCCATACTCCGGTTATAGGATAATATTGCATTTCTTCACCTCTTTTAGAAGCAGCTATTTCTAGCTGCTTCGTAAACCTTTAGTTGCCCAATAACCATTTACCTATTTCCCAAAAAGCTTTTTAATTATTGGTACTATAATTATACCGTATGCCAGAACGGGTCCTAATAAGAAGGAAGAATTAACATTCTCTGCAAATCCCCCTGAAACAGCCAGTAACTCTTCTATAGATAACTCTTTTTTATTCATACTGTATACCTCCTTTTTAGATATATTGGTATGCCTTACTTACATTCCGGAAAAATACCTGGAAGTTCCGCTAGTATTGGAGACTTTTTGATACCATATAGTGGTCTTACTATTCCATATGCAGGTCTTACTATACCATAATAAGTTACTATTAGAAACTTGTCCCCAATAGCCGAAGCAGCAAATCCTCCTGTAATTTTCTGCAGTTCATCTATTGCCAACTCTCTTTTTTTATTAGGCATATATTTCACCTCCTATATAAAGACTATTAAAACCTAAAGTTTTTTAATAAATTATTATCATACTCCAGCTTATACTTCAGGTTTTTACTTTATTATTTATATAAGTTATAGCTTCTTCCAGCTGTTTCTCCTCTTCTTCAATAATTATGTCAGGAATAATACCACCTTCAGGAATTTGACCGGCTCCTGGGCCCACCATTATTCCACTTATAAATCTATAACCTGTACCATCTTTAAATTTTCTTATGGAATATACTATACTTTTACCTCGTGTTGGAGTACCCATTACAGTTACATTATTCAGGTTATTCTTTAATACTAATATAAATAATTCAGAAACACTGGCTGTATTTTTATTAGTTAGAATAATAATATTCGAAAAATCAAACTCTTTATCACTATTAGAACGATATTCTTTCAAT
>JAAYLO010000186.1 GCA_012521855.1 Halanaerobiaceae bacterium | reverse complement strand
GGCTGGGACAGCGATAATATAAATGCAGTGGAAATTGCCCTTGCCGGCCAGGAAGCTGGTGCTAAAGCAGTAGCTGTTCATGGCAGGACCAGAGAGGATTTTTACCGGGGAAAAGCTGACTGGAAACTTATCGCTGAGGTAAAAGAAGCTCTTGATATTCCGGTTATCGGAAATGGGGATATATTTACTCCGGAAGATGCCCGTACAATGCTGCTTGAAACAGGCTGTGATGCGGTTATGATCGGAAGGGGCTGTCTGGGTAATCCCTGGTTAATCAGGAGGACCATCCATCTTTTAAAAACAGGAGTATTGTTGCCTGAACCCGGTTATGAAGAAATAATCGGAATGGTCCTTTATCATCTGGACAGGGCTGTGCAGTATTTTGGTGAAAAACATGCCATACCAAGAATGCGTAAACATATAAGCTGGTATATTAAGGGGATGCCCTATTCTGCAGAGATAAGGAGCAAGATAAATAGTATATCTGAAAAAGAAGAGCTGGAAAAAATCCTGAAAGATTATTTATCAGAACTGGAGAGGGCTGATTATTCCCAGCATATCCATAATCATTGATGCAGCATTATCCATGGCATGAGGGCCCAATAATAAGACAATATCGCCTTTTTCTACAATATCCAGGGCATATTGAAGGGCAGGATATAATAACTGAAAGTGTTCAAATTCAATATTATTATTATATAAAGTATTGATAAAGGCTTTTTCTTCTTCCGGGCTTACCCTGTCTATTTCTTTAACAACTTCATTACAATTAGTTGTTATCAATTGATGCCGTTTAAATTTCCTGATACTTTTTGCAATAATATCAGCATTTTTTTTATTTATAGCCGTACCCCGGTTTCCTCTTAAAGAATTGACCACTATTATTTTATTGAAGTCCAGATGTGAGATAGAGGCAAATACTGCTTCATAACTTCCCGGATTATGTGCACAATCATCTATGATGGTAAATTCTTTATCATATATAAACTCCAGTCTCCTCCAGAGTCCCTTGAAATTTTCAAAAAAAGCCTGAATTTGTCTGACAGGAATATTGTAATACAGAGCAATAGTTATTGCTATCAGGGCATTATATATATTATGCTCTCCAGGTAGATTCATTTCTGTTTTTATTGTAACAGGTTGGCTTATTTGCCCATTGGCATTTATTAAGTTTCTATTCAGGTGATACAGGAAGCTTTGTTTTCTCTCCCATTTTTCTATTTTGTCAGCAAAAACATCACTTTCATTCATGATACTATAATTTATCTGGTTTTCTGCTATCCGGCCAAATGAGCCCAGGTATTTGTTGTCCTGGTTTATCAGGACAGGTTTGTTGCTGCTCTCCTTCAAAAACTCCTTTTTAACCTGAATATAGTCATTCAGGTCAGGATGGAGGTCGAAGTGGTCTGCACTAATATTTGTAGCTACTTTGACTGCAAATCCTGTATTTGCTATTCTCTTCAGTTTGATGCCATGAGAGGACACCTCCATACAGGCATACTTCAGACCATTATCGGCCATTTCCCGGAGATATTTCTGTAATGTAATTGAGTCAGGTGTGGTCAATTTGCCAGGGTAAATGTGTTTTCCGGTATCGACATTGATTGTACCGATAAGACCGGCTGTTTTTCTGCTGGAATTATAATTAAGAAGCTGGTAAATGAGATGAGTGCTGGTAGTTTTACCATTAGTTCCTGTTATTCCTATCAGTTCTATGTCTTTTGAGGGATGATTATAATGCTGTGCCGCCAGAAAGGCCAGATACTCTCTTGCATTTTTGACCTGGATTATTGGTATTTTAACACCATATTTCTCTTTTCCGGCAGCTGCTTTTTCTGTAAAGACAGCCTTTGCTCCATTCCTGATAGCCTCATCAATGAATTTGTTTCCATCTGTTTTGAAGCCCTTGATTGCAACAAAAGCATATCCCGGTTTAACTTCACGGGAATCGCAGGCAATACCGGTAAATTCTAATAAATTTTCCTCTGATGTGAGCTCTGCCATGCTTATTTCCTCCATAATTATAAACAATTTTTTATATCATTATGTTGAGTAAAGAGTTCAGTTATTATACAGAAAATCGCATATATTTCCTTGACCAATAAGTTCTTAAGTGATAAAATAATTGTATACATATTTGTGCACAATTATAAGGGGGATAAAAAATGAAACTCTCCAGGATAGGTAATAAAATAATCAATAGCAAGCGGATTGAAAAGATAATTAATAAGGTTATTGCCTTGAGGGAGAAAGGTTATTCTCAAACACAGGTAGCAAAGGAACTTGGTGTTGAACGAACCTTTATTTCCCGCCTGGAAAGTATAGGCGAAGTAAGAAAGGGGAAGAAGATCGCTTTAATTGGTTTCCCGATAAAAAACAAGGAAGAGATAATTGAGCTTGGCCGGAAATATGGCCTGGACTATCTTTTAGTTATGACTGAGGAGGAAAGGTGGTCATTTCTTGAAAACAAGGATGGGCTGGAATTATTTAATGAAGTGATAGAAATTATCGTAAAACTCAAGGAATTTGACCTGGTAATATTTCTGGGTTCAAATATGCGGCTGGATTTGATTGAAAAGCTGGTCGAAGGGGATGTTGTTGGAATAGAGCTTGGGAAATCACCAATTAAAGAGGATAAATATGTGGATGTTTCAAAAATTGAAGAATTATTACAGTCATTTATAGAATGAAGAGGTGAACTTGATGAAAAGAGTAATCAGTATCAGTCTGGGCTCCAGTAAAAGAGACCATCTGGTTGAGACAGAGGTTCTGGGTGAAAGGTTTATTATTGAACGGAGAGGAACAGATGGAGACAAAAAAGAGGCCTGCCGTTTATTTACTGAACTGGATGGTAAATATGATGCTTTTGGTATTGGCGGTATAGATCTGTATCTTTATTCCGGTAATAGAAGATATTCATTCCGGGATGCAAAAAAATTGATAAAAAATGTGAAAATAACTCCGGCTGTTGATGGCAGCGGTCTGAAAAATACCCTGGAACGAATGACGATAAATTATCTGGAGAAAGACTATGGGATAGATTTTAAAAACAAGAAAGTATTGATGGTTGCAGCAGTAGATAGATTTGGTATGGCGGAAACTTTTTCTTCTCTGAATGCTGATACGGTTTTTGGTGATTTAATCTTTGGCCTGGGTATTCCCATCAAGATTAAGTCCCTGAAACAACTGGATATAATAGCGAGGTTTGTGGCTCCAATAATAACCAAAACTCCGATTGAATGGATATATCCCACCGGTGAAAAACAGGAAAAAAGGGATGATAATAGAGAAAAGTATTCAAAATACTATGATGCCGCAGAGGTCATTGCCGGGGATTTTCATCTTATTAACAAGTACTTACCTGAAAGGCTGGATAATAAGATTATTATTACAAATACAATTACCGGGGACAATATAGAGGATTTAGAGAAAAAAGGAGTAAAAATGGTTGTTACCACTACTCCAGAATTAAATGGAAGGTCTTTCGGTACAAATGTTATGGAGGCAGTACTTGTTGCACTATCAGGTGTAAAGGATAGACAGTTGAGCAGTGAGGAGTATGTTGAATTATTGAATAGAATTGGATTTAAGCCAAGGGTTATAGATTTTAAAAGTTTAGCGGTTAGTTAGGAGGAAACATTTGTGAATAAGTTTGCTTTTATAATCCATCCACTTGAGATAGATGATGTTGCACGTAAATTTTCCTGGGCTGTTAAAATTCCGGAATCTTTATTAGAATACTTTGTGAAAATGATTCCGCCAGTAAAGGCTTCCTATATAACAGGTATAAAATCCCGTCTTGGTACAGAAATAGAGGGATTCTTTGTGGGTGTTCCCTTAACTTCAAAGCAGATGATCAGTATGCCTGTCAATAAAGTCTATAAAAAGATAATAAAGGCCTGTAAAAAAGCTGAAGAATTGGGTGCACAGATGATAGGATTAGGTGCATTTACTTCAGTGGTTGGAGATAAGGGTATCAGTATTGCCAGAGAAATAAGCACACCCATTACAACAGGAAATAGTTATACAGTTGCTACTGCAATTGAAGGAACAAAACTTGCTGCTGAAAAGAT
>JAAYLO010000185.1 GCA_012521855.1 Halanaerobiaceae bacterium | reverse complement strand
TAAAACATGATAACTGATAAAAGTAATATTCTTTTGCAAACAGATGTGATATAATTCACAAACCACGGCATAAACGACTATAACATTTATAAAATTGAAGTTGATTTGCTGAAAATGCTCGCCTGATTAAACCAGATTATTATATTAAAAGGGGGAGATTGTGTGTTTCTGTTGGAAAACAAGGTCGCTATTGTTACCGGGGGAGGTTCCGGTATTGGACGTGAAGTGGCAAAAAAATATGCAGAAGAAGGTGCAAGTGTGGTTGTATCAGATATTAATGAGCCCGGTGGAAAAGAGACTGTAAAAATGATAAGGGAAAGAGCAGGTGAAGCTATTTTTGTAAAGGCAGATTCAGCCAGTGCTGCGGATAATGAGAGGCTTGTAATAAGGACTATTCAGGAATACGGAGCCCTTCACATTGCCTGTAATAATGCCGGTGTCGGCGGTCCTTCAGCAGCTACAGGTGATTATCCCGTTGATGGCTGGGACAGGGTTATTGCCATTAACCTGTCAGGCGTATTTTATGCTATGAGGTATCAGATTCCGGAAATACTCAAAAGTGGCGGTGGTGTAATTATAAATATGGCCTCAATTCTGGGTAAGGTAGGATTTCAAAATGCATCGGCTTATGTTGCTGCCAAACATGGCGTACTTGGCCTTACCAGAGCTGCTGCCCTGGAATATGCCAGTGAAAACATACGCATTAATGCTGTAGGCCCTGCCTTTATTAAGACAACATTAATTGAAAATATAGACGAAAATATACTTGTGCCTCTGCATCCGATAGGAAGATTAGGCCGTCCAGAAGAGGTTGCAGAACTGGTTCTATTTTTAAGTTCAGATAAGGCATCTTTTATTACCGGCGGATATTATGCTGTAGACGGCGGATATCTTTCTCAGTAGAGGCAATAAAATGACACATTGAATGAAGTATATCCTTGAGTCCAAAAATATTTTGACTATTTTATGACAATATAGTAAAATATAATAGTAATAATCATTACTGATGATTATTAACTACATAACTGAAAGGAGAAGAGATTATGCAGAAGTATCAGTGTAGTGTCTGTATGTATGTCTATGATCCTGAAGTAGGAGATCCTGATAATGGAATAGCAGCAGGAACAGCTTTTGAAGATTTACCTGAGGATTGGGTTTGTCCTGATTGCGGGGTAGGAAAGGATATGTTTGAACCTTATGATGATTAAATAAGATAAACAGACAGAAGAGTCGTTTCCAATACGGCTCTTCTTTTAGGTTAAAGAGGATTCTTTTGCATAATAACATTATTAGTGGTAGAATATTAATAATAGATAGATTGTAGGGGGCAGTAATAAATGAAGGACAAAAGCAAAAAATACTGTATTATAACCTATGGCTGCCAGATGAATGAACATGATTCAGAAAAGCTGGCCGGGATGCTGGAAAGTATAGGATATCAACAGGCCAGTGAACTCGAAGATGCTGATATAATCCTGATCAATACCTGTACTATCAGAGAGAATGCTGATCTCAAGATTTTAGGGAAAATTGGTTCTATAAAAAAAATAAAAGAAAAAAAAAGAGACCTGATCATCGGAGTCGGGGGTTGTATGATGCAGTCGGAAAAGGCTGTACGGCAATTATATGAAAAATACCCTCATGTTGATTTGATTTTTGGTACTCATAATATTCATCATCTGCCGGATTTAATAAAGAGGATTGAGAGAGAAAGAGGCAGAATTGTTGAGGTCTGGGAACAGGAAGAAGGCTTAATCCCTGATCTTCCTTCTGTAAGGGAAAAAGAATTTAAAGCATGGGTATCAATTATACAGGGCTGCAACAATTTCTGTACATACTGTATTGTCCCATATGTCAGGGGTAGAGAGAGAAGCCGGCCCTTAAAAGATATAATCAAAGAGGTTGAAAAACTTGTCAGTGAAGGAGTTAAAGAGATTACCCTTTTAGGACAGAATGTAAATTCCTATGGTAAAGACCTGCCAGAAGATGTTGATTTTGCAGATCTTCTTATTGAACTTGATAAAATCAAGGAGCTATCGCGATTACGCTACATGACATCTCATCCCAGGGATTTTTCCCTGAAATTGCTTGAAGCAATTAAAAACAGCAGGTCTGTCTGTGAACATTTTCATCTGCCGATTCAGTCAGGAAGTAATAGTATTCTGAAAAAGATGAACAGGGGATATACGAGGGAAAAGTACCTTGAACTTATTTCAGCAATAAGAAAAGAAGTTCCTGATTCATCAATTACTACAGATATAATAGTCGGCTTTCCAGGTGAAACTGAAAAGGAATTTGAAGAGACACTGGGACTGATAAAGGAGATTAGATTTGATAGTGCCTTTACCTTTATATATTCAAAGAGGACAGGCACACCTGCTTCCACCATGGAAGAACAGGTTCCTGAGGATATTAAAAGCAGAAGATTAAAAGAATTAATGGATATACAAAATCAGATCAGCCTGGAAAAAAATCAGGAAGAACTGGGAAAAACCCTGGAAGTCTTAATCGAGGGTGAAAGCAAAAACAACCCTGATACCCT
>JAAYLO010000184.1 GCA_012521855.1 Halanaerobiaceae bacterium | reverse complement strand
ATAAAGTACTGGCAGATATGCAACATGTGCATAAACATACTTGCTTCCCCCGGTGTAGTACACCAGTAACTAGGACAATGTAAATAAAGCCAAAAGAATAATAATATCTTTTTGTCTCTTCTTTTTACCCGACCTGCTCCACCTTTTCACTAAATCCTCTATCCAGTATGACATTCTCTTCATTATCAGCTCACCCCTGGATACAATCTTCATAAGTTCCGGAACAAACTACAGCCATCAGTCTCTAAATAGTTTTAATCAAAAAGACAAGAATAGCCGCCTGTCTCCTCATACCTGGTTGAGCCACATTTAGGGCAGCGGATAGGAGCATCCATTCTATAATGACCGCCGCAATTACAATAACCTGCTATTTCTTCAGCAACCTCTCCCCTATAATCTTCTTTTCCGGTAATATTCTGTATTAAGAAAAAAGGCACATCTTTATATTTTCCGCATCTATCACAATGTAATACAAAAAAGCTCCAGCCACAGCCTTCAATGGCCATATATATATGGCCGCACTTCATACATCTTGCTTCAAATTCTGTCCCCAAAGCAATCCCCTCCTTTCAACAAACTAATAGAGCCTTATTTGATAATCGATATACTCCGAATGTTCTCCCCGGTAATCTTTAATATCAGCAAATAACTGGATTACGGAATTTTCCCTGATATAGTCCCGGGCAACTTTCATCTCATAATGCAGGATATCATCAATTGATTCTGATCTTTTCAGTTCAAAGGGACAACCGGCTTCACCCTCATAATAACCGTTAATATGAATATTTACACTCTCAGGATCAAGCCTGTACCTGTATGTTTTCCTGTCCTTGCGGATAGCAGGGGTAAATCTGATTTTTATTAATCTGTTTTCAAGCATCTCTTTCAGGATCTGTTCCGGTTCTTTTCTTTTGATCTCTTCCTCATCTACATCCAGTTGGGCTATTGGTCTCAGACCAGTGCAAAATGCATCCCTCGCAGCAGAAAGAATATCCCTTTCCTTTTTTAGTAAAACAAACAGATAATTTTTTATACTCCGGGCTTCTTCTGATCTGGTGGATATATCTTCTGCAATATTAAGCAGTAAAGGCTTCAGCCTGTCCAATATATCGCTTTTGAACTGAACCTCTATTTTCTTCCATAATATCTTTGTCTGGAAGATCATACCTTCCCTTAATAATGATGAAATACTTTCCGCTGTAAATAACTCCCCCAGTTTATATGCCAGTTTAAGCAAAATTGATTCCTGTCTCACAGGAATAATTTTTAAATAATCTATACCTTTACCCTTTTCCGGCCCATAATCTGCCCTCCGGTGAATCTCTTCATAATCCAGTAAAAACAGGTTTTCATAAACATAATCAATGGATTTCTCCAGATACTCACGATGATTATTATCATTGATAAATTCAATTATCTCCTCTATCAATTGCGGCTGCAGTTCTTTAAGTATGATTATCAGAGAAGCAAGACCGTCTATTATTTTATTAAAATTCTTCTGTAAAAGAGGGAGATGCTGATAGGGGATATTGGCGAATTCCCTGAAGCTTTTTGATATTTCAGTAACAATATTCCTTTTCCCAGCAGGCATCTTCACCATTATTCTTCCAGCAGCTGCAAATTCCCGGTCTAGATTCTCAGAGATGTTGATATCATGAAAGAGCTCTATAATAAAATGCTCCACACTCTCCTTCTTCCTCAATATATCCGGATAAAAAGAGGCTCCTATGATCTGATGAGAATTGGCATAACCATGGAAGCCATCTGCTTCTTTATAATGAGGCACATAGTCTGCCAGTTGATGGTTAAGCCAGCCGCAGGCAAAAGCCAGATCCCTTTCCAGTTTTTCTTTCCTCTGGATATTGTCTGTTGCCTTCAGCTTCTTTAAAATAGTATCCACTAACCTGTAACCGAAAACAGGATATCCCGTCCTGTCAGGCAGGTAATTATGCGCATAGTCATAAATAATCCTCTTATATAATATGTTATCCGCTGAAATACAGTCAGGGGCATTTGCAGCAGAGATATAGTATTCTTTATTTTTTATTAAGGCTTCCAGGAATTCTTTTACCCTGGCTTTATCCCTGTTTTCTTCTGCTTTCTCAAGTGTTTTCCGGGCTATATACGGATGGGTAAAAGGTCCCCACATGATAAACGGTAATATTGGAAAAAGAATAACCTTTTTAAAAAATCTCTTGATTCTGATAACAGACATATCAGCCCATTCCTTCATCTTCATAATTCTCCTTTATTTCTTAACTTTCCTTCTTTTTTTATACTTTTTTATATATTTTTTTCTTAATGTTCTATTCTTTTAACATTAAATGATAATGACAGCCCTTAAAGGCTGTCATCTTATAAATATATCTTCTATCCATCACGCAGATTATTACTTATTTCTTTCAGGTTTTGTCCTATATTATTCAGCTCCTTTATAACCTGTACCACCCGCTGCCCCTCTTTCTCAAATTTCCTGTTCAAATAGATCCTCTTTATCTCATTCCACCTCTTCTCTTTCTCCGGGCTCATTTTATTCGTTATCTCATAAAACTTCAACAGGCTTGCCTCAGCGTGGGCTGCCAGTGTCTGGGCATCACTGATATTGCTGTTTTCAATTAACATATCTATTTCTTCTTCATTCATAACAGGCACGACCTTTTCTACAATTTTATTCATATTCCTGTATGAACCCTGTAATTTAAAGGGGGGTTCTGTCCTGAATTCATCATTCTGGGAAGAAGAATAGATATATTCACTATTCACCTTCATTATTACATCCCTTATTCTGGCACAGCTTTTCAGGATACTAAGGCACTCTTCTATTTCCTCTTCTGAATAAGCCCCTTCCAGTTCAACACTTTCCCGGTCTCCAGTCAATGCAATCTGGATCAGTTTATAGATGTCATCCTGATTTTTTAAATAAATATTATTTAGGTATTTATTTGAAGTAACAGCATTCTCCAGATAGCTGAGTTTAAAGGCCTCTTCATTTTCCCTGGCCATATCTCCCAGGTTATAAACATCCGCCCGGTTGGCCAGCATATCAGGAATCATAAACTTCTCTCCGCTTTCAGTGTATGGGTTTCCTGCCATCACTACACAAAACTTCTTGCCTCTAAACTGGTAGGTCCTGCTGACTCCCTTATATACACCCTCTATTTTCCTCTGCCCGTCACAGAGTGATATAAACTTCTGTAAAAATTCCGGGCTGGAATGCTGGATATCATCAAGATAAAGCATTACATTATTTCCAATTTCAAAGGCAAAATTCAATTTAGTCAGTTCTTCCCTGGCTCCTGCATTAGTGGCTTCTGCCGGGTCCAGTGAGCTTATTTCATAACCTATTGCCGGGCAATTTATTTTTACCATTATCATATTCAATCTGCTGGCAATATACTCCATCAGGGTAGTTTTACCATACCCGGGAGGGGAAACTAACAAAAGCATTCCCATGTTATCAGTTCTCTTACTCCTGCCGGCAGCTCCTATCTGTTTGGCCAGATTATCTCCAATCAGCGGCAAGTATACCTGGTCAATCAGCTTATTTCTAACAAAAGATGTCAGGACTACAGGTTTCAGGTCATCAAAATTTATCCTTTTTTTCATCTCCCTTATTTTATCAAACTTCAGCTCCTGAAATCTCTTAAAAAGCGGAACTATATTTTCTTTAAAATTATCAAGCTTATCCAGGAACTCTATAAGATTTGTTTTGTAGCTGCCATCATTGATCAGATTATGATCCCCAAGAAGTTTTTCTATATTTATTTCAGCTTTCCTGTTTATGAGCCTCCTCTTTTCAAA
This sequence comes from Halanaerobiaceae bacterium, assembly GCA_012521855.1. Taxonomy (GTDB): domain Bacteria; phylum Bacillota; class Halanaerobiia; order Halanaerobiales; family DTU029; genus JAAYLO01. Next base: position 4,943 of record JAAYLO010000184.1, on the reverse strand, counting down.
ATCATCCAGGATTAAGATAGAAAGTACTTCAAAGGCATAATCATTAAAAGACAGCTCTTTTTCATAAAAATATGCCTCAAGCCATTCCTTTGCCAGGAGATATTTTCCTTCCAGGTCATCGCCCAGTTTCTCCAGAGATTCCTTGAAATCCTGTCTCCCGCTGGTAGAAACCAGGAAATCCTGAAAATCTTCGTAAAGCTTTGCTCCTTCCATACTCAGAACGTAATTTTCATTTTGACTGATTTCCCTGGCCAGATATTCAGCAGCTTTATCACAATCACCGTATTTTATCCAGGGATTGTTCTCTATAAATATCCTTATCTCCCGGCTCAAGCCTGGCAAAAAGGCAGTAAACAGCTTTTTCCTGGAGTGTCTGGAAAGAAGTTTAAGTGCCTTTAGTCTCTTTGCTAACCTGGCCTTTGCCTCCTCTGGAATTCCAGTCTCCCAGAAAAGAACTGCAGCAGCCCTGATCCCTGGATTGTATGAAGCCAGGTCCATTTCCAGATAAAGCTCAACCAATTCTCTCAATATCTTCTGAGAGTCTTGATCATGGATACCCCGTACATAATATTCGTTGGAGTGACCCTGGATATATTCTTGTATCACTTTTTCAAGACCCTGCTGGTCCGCATTATAAAGACTCTCCAGAGAACCATTTTCCTGATATTGCTTGAAAATACTGTAAGCCAGAAATTCACCCCGGTAGACATCCTCGTTTTCAGAGATTATTTCCTGATCCCAGACAGCCCTGAATTCCAAAAAATCTGCTTCCTCTGTTTTTTCCCAGAAATCTGTGCCGGAGATGTGGAAATAAAATCCGTCGGCTTTCCTCAGCAAAGTGAGTTCAGGCTCCTGGTTATTTACCAGAAACTGATGCTGGCCCAGTCTGATGGTGTTTTCATCCAGAAACAGCTCCCTTTTGTCCTTAAGCTCTTTAATGCTTGATTCTTTCAGGGATTTCAGCCTGTTTTCTATATCATCGGCCTTTGTACTATCACCAAACTCTATCAATTGATCAGCAATATCCCTCAGCTTTTCTATCATGGGGCTTGTTGAAAAAAACTCGTTTATTTCCCTTTCCTTTTCAAAAGACCTGACCCGGTTTATAATACTCTTAAAAATTCTATCCGCTGCATCGGCCAGTGCGTCAATTTTCCTGTTCTTTTTTTCCAGGAGCTGTTGTTTATTCAGCTCAAAGCCTGATATTATCTCTTCCCTCTTTTCAGAGATCTTAACTATAAAGTCATCAAAATCAGAAAATTTACTCTCCAATTCATCCAGCTGGATGATTATCTTTGACATATATTCCTCGTTTTTTTCTACAGTAAGAGCCAGTTCCAGGTAATTTGAAACAGTGTGTGTTAAAAGATTCATCCTGGAATAAAACTCAGTTTCCATCTCCCTGATATTCAGATTATCCAGCCTGTTCTTTAATAATGATTTACACTGGTTAAGATTAGCAAAGAGCAGTGAAATCTTGTCAAGTATCCCGGAAGCCTTCGTAGAATCATCTATCCTCAGGCTATTTATTATTTCAATTAAGAGCTCCAGTTCTCCTGAAAGTTCAACTATTCTATCATTAATTGCATTACCATCACTGACCTTCTCTACCTCAGGCAGACAGGCTTCTATTTCCCGCACCATTTCAATATAAGGGGTCAGGCTCTCATCCCTTAATAAAAATTCAATACAATCTCCTGATAATTTATCATTCTTTTCTTTTATCCTTATAGACAATTCCTCAACCTGTCCAGGATCAATAAATTCCAGGTCTCTCAGTTCAGCTATTTCTCCCCTTAATTTCCGTATTTCAACAAGATATTTTACATAATCATTAATGCTTTCAAAGGCTGTATAAGTTAAGGCTTTAGTAAGATCCTCAACCCTTTTTTTGACCTGGCCGTACTGCCTCTGGTTATCTTTCCTGATCCTCATGATCTTATCATATTCTTTTATGGCAGCCTCTCCTGCTTCCTTCAGTTTCAGGAGGGATTCCCTGATTTTAAATACCTCTTCTTCTCCAGTCCAGAAATAGTTTGCTATGATATTTTCTGTATCCCTGACTATATCTATATACAGTCCATAGTAACTGTCATCTTTTTTCGCCAGATTATAAAGAGAATAACAATCTGCTAAAAAGCGGACTATCTCCTTATTCCCCAGATTGTATAATAATCCATCCTTTTTACCGCTTTTCCCGGTTGCTGCAATATCTCCAAAACTGGTCTGCCAGATTTGCAGGGTATGACTTCTTTTCGGCTCATCATCAGCCTTAAAGACAATCATTTCACCATTATCAAAGCGGGTATATCCATTACAGTGTATTGGTGTTTCGACATCCTGATGGACTATATTGTAATTGAGAATATAATACTCGCCTTTCTTAAGATCATAGAAAATATACTGATAATCCTCTCCATTTGAAGATACCTTTCTATTTTGAAAAACTATATCCTGGTAATTAACCTCAAATCTTCTGAATACTCCTGTCTGTAGAAAGATACCGTCTGGAAAGGCTATTCCATGATCTTCCGGTAGCAAAACCACTGCTTTCCCTATGGAATCGACCCTCTGGACTTCCCTGGTCTTTTCATTAAAGACAATATATCTGAAATCTTTTTCCTGATATGGTTTGATCTTGAGCAGGATGAGGTTTCCCACAATAGAATAATAGATCTGGGCATCATCAAGTTTCTGGTCTTTATTTTCTACTTCTTCTTCATAGATACCTTCACCTGTATCTGTATTGTTCTCTACCTTCAGTGTCAGAGTGCCCCCAATGGTCTCCACAAAAAGCCGGTCTTCAATGGAAATATGAGGATAAAGACCAGCTACCTGGTCTTCCCTTGTAGTTTCTATCCACTCCAGTTCCTGCTGAGGAGGATATGATATTTCATGAACATACCTGTTTCCCAGATATTCCAGGGTATTATCCTCTCTGATAAACCATTTAAAACTCTTTATATCATATACATTGCTGCCATTTTGAAAGATCATGTGGATAATATTATCTTTCTTATAAAACTTTGCAAAAAAGCTCTCTTTATAGTATGTAAATAGCTCCCTGAAATCTTCAAGAAAGCTGTTATCAGCGAGTAATGAATAATCTTCTCTGACAAAACCGCCTTCCTGATAAGTATAGATAGAAAAAACATCACTTATCCTGGTCTCAGCCTTCATCCCTATACGGGCATTATAACCCAGAATTATTTTCTTGCCGATAGAGACAATATCCCTGGGAATACAATTATTTTCTGTAACAATGGCTTCACTTCTGATTAAACCTTTTTTGATCTGACCAAAAATCTCTACTCTTTTCTGATCAAGCTTTTCCAGCTTGCCTTTTAACTCTTCTGCACTATCCAGGAGCCTATTCCGGATTATATTATAGGAGCCAGAGCTATCCTGTATTTTTTCTTTTCTGGATTCTCTCTCCATAACTTATCCCCTTACCCGATTATTGTATCTATTGGATCATTTTCTATCCCCAGTTCACGGGCTTTTTCCAGTATTTTTTTCAAGAATAAGCCAGGCTCTTTATTGGATTCAGCTATGTATTTCATGATAGCACTGGAGATGGTCAGATTCTTAATTGTTTCTGAATCAATATTCAGGGTTTTAAGCTGGCTTCTGAGCTGCCTTTTGAAATTATCTAAATCCCCGTCCAGAAAATTATCCTTTAGCTCACTTACTATTTCAGAACTATCAACAAATCTGTCAAGCTGTTTCCCTCTGGTAATTGATTTGACCAGCTTATCAAAGAAGACTGAGTCACCTCCAACAATATCTACATTGGCATTTGCTAATCCCTGTTTAATTATTTCAGCCTGGGCCTTAGCTATTTCAGCCTCGATATTTATTTGAGCCAATTCTACTTCCTTGTCTTTGTTCAATTTCAGCTTGAATTCCTCATGTTCTTTACCTACAGCGTCAAATTCCTTCATGGCTTCAGCTTTTTTGTTAATTCCCTCAGCTTCAGCCAATGCTTTCTGTCTGATAACCTCTGCTTCTGATTCTCCTTCTATCCTGATTGCCCTGGCTTCAGCTTCTGCCTCCATTTCCCTTACTTTCGCCCTGGCAGCACCTTCCAATTCAAATGCTTCTGCCTTTGCTTTCATTACTCTGGCCTCTGACATGCCCTCAACTGCAGATTCTTCTACCCTGGCATCAGCAATTATTTTGATAGATTCAGCTCTCTGGCGTGAGGTCTTCAATTCAGTCTCAGCCATTATAATTTCTTTTTCTGCCAGCTCTTTAGTACTCCTCTTTTCTGCTTCAGCCAGTTTTACTTTATCAATGGTCCGGGCTTCTGCTTCCCCTTCTGCCCTGGTAATATTCACTGTTTTTTCTCTATTTGCCTGGGCAATTTCTCTGGTGTCTTTTATCTTCTCTTCTTCTTCTGCCACCAATTTCTCCACAACTACTCTTTCCCGGACTATTTCCTGCATATTCTTCTTTTCTTTTTCTACTTCTTTATCCTTATCAATCCTGGCAAGGCCGACTATCTTTTCTCTTTCTGTTGCTTCCAGCTCGATCTGTTTCCTGATCCTCTCTTTTTCAACACCCTCTGTTCCTTCTTTTGCGGTCCTGGCAATGATTATCTGCCTGTCTTTATTCTCTTCAGCAATTGCAAGCTCTTCATCTGTTCTTATTCTCACAGTCTCTGCTTTCAGTCTTTCTTCTTCATCAACAATCACAATCTGGGCATTTTCCCGGGCCTGCAGGTTAGCAATTTCCCTCTTCTGCTTAGCCTCAGCTTCTGCCTGTTCTCTCTCCAGTTCCAGAATCGCTTCTCTGGCACTGACATCCTGTTTGACAATGGTCTTTTCTTTATTCCTTTTTATCTCATTTGCCCGGATAGCCTGTTCTGAAGTGAGTTCAATAATCTTTTTGATACCTTCTGCATCAAGGACATTCTCTTCATCCAGATAATCTATCTTGGT
>JAAYLO010000183.1 GCA_012521855.1 Halanaerobiaceae bacterium | reverse complement strand
GTTGTATAATAGTATTCATAAGAAGACTCCTTTCTAAATGTTTTGTTTGACACTTAACATTTTATCAAATAAGGAGTCTTCTTTCTATTTTATTTTAATATTTCTCCAAAACTTATTTTACACTAACGGAAAAAAAGACAGGGTGCTTTTTTTATCCCCTGTCCTGTTTTTTGCTCTCATGCAATTTCCTCATTATATTTTTCTATTACTGCTTGATGTATGAGGTTTCTGGTGTCAGTATTGATTGGATGACATATATCCCTGTACTCTCCGTTTTTATCTTTACGAGATGGCATTGAAACAAACAGTCCCTTTTTACCATCTACTACTCTCAAATCCTTGACAACAAATGCGTCATCAAAAGTTACGCTGGCAAAAGCCTTCGTAGGTCCAGTCTGTGACGTTAAAAAAATCCTCACTTCAGTAATATTCAAAACAGCCACCACCTTAAAAATTATTGATATAATGATTATAACTTGCCTCAAAGCAAAAGTCAAGAAAAAAAAGGAAGTTGCTCCATTATACGCCACAATTCATCTATATTAGACCAGACGAAGGGCTTACGGCTGCCATTCTTAATAATACTCCGTTCTTTGCCTTTTATCCTGCCGATAATAGAGGCTTCTATATTTTTTTCCCTTAACAGTGAGAGCAGCTTTTCTCCATCTTTACAGGTTATCAACATACTTCCTGAAGATATTAAGCCTGCAGGATCCAGCTTAAGAGCCTCTGCGATCTCTCTGGTTTCACGGCTGACAGGTAATTTATCATAATATAATTCAAAACCTACTCCCGCTGCCTTTGAAATCTCATCAAGGGCACCGTAGAGCCCGCCTTCCGTAATATCATGCATGGCATGAACGCCAAAATCAGCTGCAAGCAGGCCTTCCTCGATCACACTCAGCTTTTGTTTATATTCAACGGCATTTCTGATGGCCTCTTCAGATACTCCCTTTTCCCTGAGCAATTCAGAATAATCATTGGCCAGAATATAGGTTCCCTCTATTCCCACACCTTTGGTAACAATAATATCATCGCCGGGAAGGGCACCATCAGAACTGACAAATTTATCTCTTTCGACTTTACCAACTGCAGTCACACAGACTATTGGTTTTTTCACAATAGATAATATTTCAGTATGGCCGCCCAGGACTTCAACATTTATAGAAGCAGTTGTTGTTACTATTTCTTCCATCAATTCAGCAAGCTCTCCCTCCTCAATTGTTTCAGGCAAAAGTAAAATTACCTGAATACCCACAGGCTCTGCTCCTGACGCAGCCAGGTCATTACAGGAAACATGTACGGCAAGATAACCGCAATTTTTCGCAGTACCGGTAATCGGATCAGAGGAAATCACCAGCAAGCCGCCTTTCAGATCTACCACCGCACTATCTTCACCAATTCCTGCATGAACAAGGACATCCTTTCTCCGGAAACCAATCCTGTTCAATATGATCTCTTCAAGTTTATGACCAGGCATTTTCCCTACTTTCATCAACTTCACTTCCTTAACTTATTTCAGAATTTGCTCAATCTTCCCTGCCAGCGGCAAAGCAATAAGAAGACCCACTAAGGCCTGGCCGTAATTGCCTGCTATCTCAGGCAATACTGCCGGCCATCCATACAGACACCACACAGACACAGCATATCCTGCAATCATAATATGGCTTCCAACAACTACCGCCAGTACCCTTCGAGAGAGTTCCCCCTTTTCTGCAATACTGCCTGTAACCCATCCTTCAATTCCTTTAATTATTAGTGTTATAGGAGCCCAGACTGGTGCCAGTATCAAATCCGTCAGAGCAGCCCCCAGAGCCCCTGATATTGCTCCAGCCTTTTTCCCGAATACAATAGCTATTGTAAATATAAAAACTTCTCCTAAATTATAATATGATGTATTTAATCCGGGAACCTTAATAAAAGTGGCCAGGGCAACCGCAGCAGTAAATAAAGCCAGATAAGACAGAGTATAGACTGATAAATTTTTAAAGTTTAGTTCCCGTATCTCCTTTTTAATATCCCTTTTCAAAACAAAGACCTCCCCGCTGATTTTTATATGAAACACCACAAAAAAAGCCCTTTTCAGGGCAATTAGGCAGGTATACTAAAAAAGTCTTTTCAGTATATTGCCTTCGCTCATTCAGACTATACTGTCGGTTCCGGGATCTCACCGGATCAACCGCTGAGGCTGATGGACTCGTCCTCTCAAGGAGGCATTACCACCGGTAGGGAATTTCACCCTGCCCCGAAAGCAATTCAATATATTATTCATCAGATTTTAGTATTATTTTACTCCTTATTTAGTACAATGTCAAGATAATTATATATTTAAATACTGCTCCAGTTCCCATTCATGGACCCTGGTCCGGTATACTTCCCACTCGATTAATTTTCCTTCTGCAAACTTCCTGAAAACATGTTCACCCAGGGTGTTTTTTATGAGTTCATCCTGAGCCAGACACTCCACAGCTTCCATTATGTCCCCCGGCAAAGGCCGTATACCACGGGCATTCCTTTCCTCTTCAGTCATGGAGTATATATCTTCTTTCACCTGTTCTCCAGGATCTATTTTATTTTTTATCCCGTCAAGACCAGCTTTCAGGATTACAGCCATGGCCAGATAAGGGTTTGCTGCCGGGTCCGGGCTCCTGAGTTCAACTCTTGTTCCCTTTTTTCTGGCAGACGGTACCCTTACAAGGGCACTCCTGTTCTGGGTAGACCAGGAAATATAAACAGGGGCTTCGTACCCTGCAACAAGGCGTTTATAAGAATTGATAATTGGATTACTGATTGCCGTTATGGCCGGCGCATGCTTTAAGATACCTCCGATATAATTATATGCCAGCTGGCTCAACTCCAATTCATCATCAGGATCATAAAAGACATTTTCCCCATTCCTGAAAAGAGATTGATTCAGGTGCATTCCCGAACCGGCTTCTCCAAAAAGGGGTTTAGGCATAAATGTTGCATGCAGGCCATGCTGCATTGCTATGATCTTCGTAACAAATTTGAAGGTAGCTATATTATCAGCAGTTTTCAGGGCATTTTCATACTTAAAATCAATCTCATGCTGTCCTGGAGCAACTTCATGATGGGAGGCCTCTACACTGAAGCCCATTTCTTCCAGTGCCAGCACTATTTCCCTTCTGGTATCTTCACCCCTGTCTACCGGTGATAAATCAAAATAACCTCCCTTATCATTGGTAATTGTTGTCGGCCTGCCCTGCTCATCCTTCTCAAAAAGAAAGAATTCCGGTTCAGGGCCGACAAACATTTCAAATCCCATCTCCCTGGCTTCATTAATAACCTTTTTCAAAATACTCCTGGGACAGCCTGTAAAGGGTTTGCTGTCAGGTGTATAAACATCACACATCAGCCTTGCTACAGCACTATCCTTCGGCTTCCAGGGAAACACAGCAAAGGTATCATAGTCCGGCTTCAGATACATATCAGATTCATTAACCCTTGTATATCCTTCTATGGAAGAACCGTCAAACATTATTTTCCCGTCAAGTGCTGCCGGTAATTGCTGAATTGTTATGGCTACATTTTTTATGGTTCCAAGTATATCTACAAACTGTAACCTGATAAATTTAACATTTTTCTCCTCTGCCATCCTTAAAATATCTTCTTTTGTCCAGTTCATATAATATCCCTGCCTTTTTTACATCCTGAATTTTTTATTTTTCTTATTTCGGGAAACCTGGACAGGTCCCCTATATTAGCCCGGTTTTCCAGTAATTCATAATCAAATCTTATCCTTTTCCCGTTATTATCATTCTTTACTTCAAGCTTTTTCTTGAAAGCTTCAATTGTATATCCTTCTTCCAGTAAAGATTTTATCATCTTCAATCTTTTTATATCTTCCCTGGAAAATAATCTCTGGTTCCCGGATGTCCTCTCCGGAAAAACCAGTCCCTTTTGATCATAGTATCTGATCTGGCGTGACGTAAGTCCTGTCTCTTCCTGAACTACCCTCATGGGAATATCCTTCCGGGTACTCATTATCCTGCTCACCTCACCCCTTTTTCAGTTGAATACCTTACATATAAT
>JAAYLO010000182.1 GCA_012521855.1 Halanaerobiaceae bacterium | reverse complement strand
GGGAGGGGTTGATATATATGTTCAAATATCTTAAAGAAGATATACGGGTAATTTATGAACGGGATCCGGCAGCCAATAATATACTTGAAATACTTCTTACATATTCCGGGCTTCACGCTATTACAATACACAGGTTTTCTCATAGATTATATAAGCTTGGCTTAAGAACATTGCCCCGTTTTATTTCTCAAGTAGCCCGTTTTCTAACGGGAATCGAGATTCATCCTGGGGCCAAAATAGGAAAAGGCTTTTTTATAGATCATGGTTCAGGGGTCGTAATTGGAGAAACTACGGAGATTGGTGACAATGTTACTATTTATCAGGGTGTTACCCTGGGCGGAACGGGTAAAGAAAAGGGCAAACGCCATCCCACTATTGGGAATAATGTGATAATAGGGGCCGGAGCAAAGGTTCTGGGTTCAATTTATATCGGGAATGATTCAAAGATAGGTGCAGGCTCCGTAGTATTGAAAGATGTGCCCGAGAATTCTACCGTAGTCGGCATCCCTGGCCGGGTTATTCAGAGGAAAGGTAAAAGGGTTCATCCTGAAGTTTTGCTTAATCATGCCGAATTGCCTGATCCAATTGGCGAGGCTTTACGTGAAGCCAGACAAAGGATAGAGGAGATTGAGGAAAGATGCAGGAAACTGTGTAAGGGGAGAGAAAATATTCCTTCTTCAGAGGATTGAGAAAAGAGAAAATAAGCTAATAAAAACCCTATCTTGAGATAGGGCTTTTAATTTGTTTTACTATGTGCCGGAAGATTATACTTCAAAGAGCTCTGTGCTGAGATACCGTTCACCGGTATCAGGTGCGATAGCTAAAATGGTCTTACCTTTCCCGGCTCCTTCAGCAATCTTCAGGGCAGCAGCTATAGCGGCACCGGAAGAAATACCCAGCAGAATCCCTTCCTCTCTTGCAGCCCTGCGGCTGGTTTCCAGGGCGGTTTCATCATCTATCTTGATTACTTCATTTATCAATTCTGTATCCAGTACTTCGGGGATAAAACCTGCACCTATGCCCTGAATCCTGTGAAGGCCTGGTTTTTCACCGGAAATAACAGCAGAACTGGCCGGTTCAACGGCAATTACTTTTATTTCAGGAGCGAGTTCTTTCAGGACCCTGCCAACACCGGTGAGGGTACCTCCTGTTCCTACTCCGGCTACAAAATAATCTATTTTACCGTCAGTATCTTCCCATATTTCCATGGCAGTAGTTTTACTATGTATTTCCGGGTTGGCTGGATTTTTAAACTGTTGAGGCATAAAGATATTTTCACCCTTTTCAAGAAGCTCTTCTGCTTTTTTTATGGCGCCCCTCATACCTTCCGCTCCGGGTGTCAGTATTATTTCCGCACCATAGGCCTTGAGGAGCTTTCTCCGTTCAATACTCATACTTTCAGGCATGGTGAGAATTACCTTATAACCTCTGGCAGCACCAATTAAAGCAAGGCCGATTCCCGTGTTACCGCTGGTTGGTTCAACAATAGTACCACCGGGTTTCAGCTTGCCCTCTTCTTCAGCCCTTTTAATCATATTCAGGCAGATCCGGTCTTTGATACTGCCACCGGGATTATTCCTCTCAAGCTTTATCAGGACAGTGCTGCCGCTGCCTTCTGTTATTTTGTTTAGCCTCAATAATGGTGTTTTTCCTATCAATTCGGTAACATCATTGTATATTTTCATTTTTTCTTTCCTCCTTTTACTTATTTATCTTCCTTTAGTCAGTATCATATGTACTGGAGTAAACAATAATGTTTTAGTATATTATATGGCTCCTTATGGAAGAAGTCAAATAGAAATATCGGGCTATCCAGAAGTGCAACCAGATAATGGGTAATAATATAAAATAATAGAAAAGAATAAAAAGGATAAGAGGCTTCTGTGTAGAATAAATATAAAATACCCATGAAATACCAGAATGACAAAAAATAACAAAGAAGAAAGTGGAAATGGATACATATTAATATAAAAAAAGATATTTATGTAGCTATTTATTTAAAAACATGATATAATGAGAAAAAATGGCAGTTAATCTATAAAAGAGGGGGAAAACCGTTATTATGCAGGGAGTAGTAAAGAAAGTTAATATAAGTATAATTTTAGTATTAATATTTTCAATTATTATTTTATCAGAAAAAATGATACAGGTTTATGGAGAAGTTAAAGAATATAAAATACAGAAAAATGATCTCTTAAATATTACCATTTGGGGACACCCGGATCTATCAGGAGATGTCCGTGTCGGACCGGATGGAGAAATAAGTCTTCCTTTAGTTGGAATTATGGATGTTGAGGGATTAAGTATTACTGAATTGAATACCCTTTTGAAGGAAAAAATGGGTGAATATATCATGAAT
>JAAYLO010000181.1 GCA_012521855.1 Halanaerobiaceae bacterium | reverse complement strand
TCTCTGTCATGATGTTTTTTCAGCAAAGGCAACCAGAAACCATAATGACAGCAATGTGCTGACACTTGGTGCCCGGGTTATTGGAATTGGACTGGCATTGGAAATAGTGAAAGCCTGGCTTGGAGAAGAATTTGATGGTGGGCGTCATCAGGAAAGGATCAACAAAATAAGAGATATTGAAGGGAGAGAATTATAATAGCATGAGTACTGTTACTGTAATCAATCATCCACTGGTTCAGCACAAATTGGCCTTAATAAGAAATAAAGAGACCGGGCCCAAGGAATTCAGGGAGCTGGTGGAAGAGATATCAACACTGATGGCTTATGAAGTGACCAGGGATTTAACTTTAATGGAAGTAGAGATAGAGACTCCTATTCAGAAAACAAAGGTAAATATGCTGGAAGGAAAAAAGATAGGGATTGTGCCTATTTTACGGGCAGGACTGGGAATGCTGGATGGTGTTTTGAAGCTCTTGCCGGCAGCAAAAGTAGGGCATATTGGATTGTACCGCGATCCTGATACCCTTGAGCCGGTAGAGTATTATTGTAAAATGCCGACGGATGTTAATGAAAGAGAATTAATTATAGTAGATCCCATGCTGGCAACAGGGGGCTCAGCTTCTGCTGCTATCAAGTTTGTTAAGGAAAGAAATCCCCGCAATATAAAGTTTATGTGTTTGATTTCAGCACCTGAGGGTATTAAGAGGGTACAGGAGGATCACCCCGATGTTGATATATTTACTGCGGCAATCGATGAAAGGTTAAATGAACATGCTTATATTGTACCAGGTTTAGGAGATGCCGGAGACCGTTTATATGGAACCAGATAAAGGTGCAATTTCCCTTTGAAGTAGAACATATTATCTGTTACTATAAATGGGGAGAGTGAGTGATAATAAAATGCTGAATTATATTTTTGTTTTCATACTGAGTCTCTTTATATCATTAGTATTGACTCCTTTAGTAAGAAAAGTGGCTGTGAGAATAGGGGCGGTGGATTTGCCTAACAGTCGCAGGATAAATAAACACCCGGTACGTACCATTGGGGGTATAGCTATTTACTTAGGTTTTTCAGCAGGAATGTTATATAGCATTCCATTCAATAAATTATTCCCTGGTATATTTTTAGGCGGGACATTTAATTTAATTGTTGGAATCATTGATGACTTATATGAGATGTCAGCACATTTAAAGTTTTTCTGTCAAATAACAGCAGCTCTTATTCCTATTTTGTTTAATATCAGGATTGAGTTTATAACAAATCCCCTGAGCGGAGGAATGATTTATCTCAGTTACTGGGGTATTCCTCTGACAATATTATGGATTGTAAGTATTACCAATACAGTAAATCTGGTTGACGGGCTTGACGGTCTGGCTGCGGGTATCAGTGCTATTGCCGCTTTGACCCTGTTCTTTGTTGCTTTACAGGAAGGGCAGATTAATGCTGCGGTATTGTCTCTGGCCTTAGCAGGCAGTGCCCTGGGTTTTTTAAAGTATAATTTCCATCCAGCAAAAATATTTATGGGAGATGCAGGTGCCATGTTCTGCGGGTATATACTGGCTGTAATAGCTGTTTCCGGTGCCCTGAAGAGTGCTGCTACTGTTACTCTGGTGGTACCTGTACTTGCCCTGGGTGTTCCCATTCTGGATACCATTTTTGCCATAATAAGGCGTATCTATAATGGAAAACCCATTGGTGAAGCTGATCATGGTCATATTCATCACCGTCTCCTGGCTTTAGGGTTTAGCCAGCGGCAGGCTGTTCTGGGCGTATATGTAATCAGCATTTTCCTTGGTATAATAGCATTGATAATAAATGGTTCTGATTTTAATATTGCCCTCATACTGCTTGGCTTTGTATTAACAGTTCTTATTTATGGTGCCTGGAAGATTGGAATCTTCACTGTAGAGCTCCCCGCAGAGGGAACTTCTCTGGAAAATAAAGTCTAGAAGGAAAAATCTCTCCCTGGAGAGATTTTTACTATTCTGATATGAGAATAAAATAAGAAAAGCGGGATTTTCCTTGTAAATTAGAGAAAATAAGGTTATAATAATAGTGTTAATGATAAAAAAACCGAATATTATATAAGTTATATTTATTTTTGTATAATTTGAACAGGGGAATTTTACAGGTGATTATAAATGATCTTTAAAGAGGAGCCGGAAAAACTGGTTATTGAATTAAGCAAGAGAAGCATATTTCTAGCCCTGATATTGTCCTGTT
>JAAYLO010000180.1 GCA_012521855.1 Halanaerobiaceae bacterium | reverse complement strand
TGTAGATGTGGCAAAACTGGCCGGTGTATCACCCGGTACTGTGTCCAAAGTTTTGAACAATAAAGGGTATGTTTCAGAATACACCAGAGAAAAGGTCCTGAAAGCAGTTTCAGAACTGGGTTATAAACATAAAGCCAGCAAAAAAAACTTCACACAGGCACACAGGAAAGTCTGTATTCTCTTTAATGTGATAAATGACAGTATATTGGGAAATCCGATGTATGGAGAAATAATGCAGGGTGTAGAAGAATGCTTATCACAATATAAGTATCAAATCATTTTCAAATCCCTCAGCGGTGATTATAAAAAAGATGTAAATATAATCTATGAACTGACAGAAGATCCCATGCTCAACGGAATTCTTTATACAGGCTACAATCCTGATGACCACGAACTGGTCATTTACCTGAAGAACCTTGATATTCCAATTGTATTTATCGATAATGATAAATGGGATTATGATTTGAATTGTATAGTCAATGATGACTTAAAAGGATCCTTTGAAATGGTCAGCAAACTCATAGAATATGGTCATAGAGAGATTGCCTTTATAGGCGGGCCGTTAACACATATCTCCCTGAAAAAAAGACATGATGGATATGTAAAGGCCCTTGAAAAGGCAGGTATAAAGCTAAAGAAAAGCCTGATTGAAATAATTCACAGTGACCGTTTCAGTAATGAAGGAGCCGAAGCTGTACAGCATCTCCTGAAAAACAATAAACCCACTGCAATCTTTGCTGCCAATGATGAACTGGCTATAGGGGCCATGAATCAGTTAATAAAAATGGGTTACAAAATCCCGGATGATATTTCTATAGCAGGCTTTGACGGTATCGATATGGGCTTACATGTAATACCTGCTCTATCCAGTGTATATATAAACAAAAAGGAGATGGGTAAGGCAGCTGCAATGAGATTATACCAGTTAATGAACAATATGATGACAACACCTGTAAAAATAATCATGTCCATTAAAGTAATCATTAAAGATTCAGTAAAAAAAATAAATGAGGAAAATTAGAAGCATTATTGATATAACTTAACCTTTGGTATATAATAATAATTCGAATATAATCATAATTTTGTCGAAATAAAATGAGAACTCAGATTGAAAGCGGGGTAATTATTATATACTTCAAAGGTTATTATTTTATCTACTACATTTATGTTGCAGCCATATCATATTTGAATATATATTTAACCGATATTGGAATAACACCCGGCAGGCTTGGTTTTATGAACTCTATTGCAAAGATGCTGGCCTTTATTATCCTGCCCTTCTGGGGAATTCTGGCTGATTATTTCGGTACTACCAGAAAAATAATACAGATTGTCCTCACAGGTATGATCATTACTCTTTTATCCTTTTTATTTGCAGAGCAATACCTGGCTATTTTTATTATTTATATATTTTTTATCATATTTGATAGTCCTGTTGTCTCTCTCACAGATTCCCTGCTCTTAAGCTCACTGAAAGAAAATGGGCAAAACTATGGTAAGTACAGAGTTTATGGTTCACTCAGCTATATGCTCTTTGTCACACCTTTTGGCTATATACTTGAAAAGACCGGGAATGAAAAGTTTTTTCAAATCGGGGCATTTATTCTTTTGCTGAGCTTCTTCCTTCTTTTCAAAATTCCGGAGGCAGCTGATGTCAGGGTTTCCAGAATCACTGATTTCAAGATCCTGCTCCACAACAAAGAGCTGTTCCATTTCCTGGTCTTTGTGTTTTTCATTCAGGCCCCGTTGATGGCAAACTTTACATATTTTCCTGTCTTTTTTAAAGAACATGGCGGCGGGGAAACACTCTATGGTTTTGCCATGTTACTGGCTGCCGGCAGCGAGCTGCTTATTTTTCAGAACTCTGACCTTATTTTTGAACGTTTTAAAATAAAAAAGATACTGTTACTATCATCAGCAGCCTTTGCTCTCCGCTGGTTTCTGGTTGCATCTTTTCCCTTACCGGCTGTATTGATTTTGACACAGCTTTTTCACAGCATAACCTATGCCCTCTTCCATACAACTGCTGTAAACTATATCTCCAGAATAGCAGGCGGAAGGTTCCAGGCTACAGGACAGAATCTTTATGCAGCAACTATAAGTATCAGCTCTGTATTCAGCAGCCTTACCGGAGGGTTTGTTTATGACAGACTGGGCGGCAGTACTCTTTATCTAATGGGCAGCATTATATCAATAACAGCAGGGCTGACCTATTACTTAAAAAACAACTCTTCTGAAAAAGGCTGTCGTGAAAATTAAAGTTCTGTTCCTGTACCTGTTAGTTCTTTATTAAGATAATTTGCAATCCTGTACCATCTCTGGACTGTATTTTCAAGAAAATAATAATGTTTGATATAAAAACAAGTCAGGACAAGCAATAAAAGAAATAATAAGGCAAAAGGCCAGCTCCCTGTTAAATAAAGAGCTGTAAAAGAGAGAATTAAGAGAAACGCGGCGAAAAACATGACCAGCAGGTGAACGAGTCTTTCGTGCTGTATCCAGCTTATCTGCCTTAGATGGTATTTTAAAAACTCCTCAGAATATGCTTCTTTACTGGATAAAATACTTCTGAGGTACTCCTCATGCTTTTTTATGTATTCAGTCATAATAAAGACCCCTTTTCTTCACAGGCTACATCTTTTCCATTATTTTTTTCAATACAGCAGGGCTTATTACATTAGTTATACTCTCTATTAATTCCTCATTACCCTTTTTCCAACTGGCTATCCCATCTTTCAGAATTACCGGGAAAAAGTCATAATCCAGGGCTCCTTTATATGTTGAGATTACACAATACTCCGCACAATATCCTGCTACTACTACTATATCAACATCATTTTCCCTCAAAATCCTTGTACTCTCTGTTTTGTTGAAAGAGTTCTGATACTCCTTATAAATATGGTAATCACCGGTTTCTGGCTTTAGCCCGTCAATCAGTTCAAATCCTTCTGTACCAGGGAGTATACCGTCTCCTTTCCCCAGGTGCTGGATCCATAACACAGGGCAACCGGTCTTTCTGAAAGATGGAAGGACTTCATTAATAGTCCTGACCGCCGAATCCATAGATTCCTTTGCATACCCATCATAAAATGCTTTCTGGAGATCGACTATCATTAATCCAAATTTCATTTCATAACCCTCTTTCTATTTTTTGAATTTATAAAACACAGCCAAAACCCAGAATGGTAAAATATTTATCTTCATCACCAGCTGCCATCCTGATCTCTACATGGTGTTTTCCGGCTGTATCTTCCTGATAGAGTATAAGGGGATTACAGTGTGTCCAGTTATTTATATGCGGGTCTGCAGTCAGTACATATTCCCCGTCAACAAAGACATCTGCTTTTCCGAATAAACTGCTTCCTGAATCCTTGAAGATAAGGATAAGCCCTTTGCTCTCTATTTCCATCCGGAAACTTTTCCCCCCTGATGCGGGATCATACATCCAGTTATAGGGAAATTGCGGAGTTCCGAATGAATCCTTATCCATTTCCACTGACTGCAGATCGGTATCTGTCCCTTTAAATCCCCCCTCATCTATCACCGCCAGACCTCTATTTTCTTTACGGTCCAGAAGGAGGATATCCTTAAAGTAATTGCCGATGACGGGTTCTTTATCAAGAACAATATCTTCCTGATCCTTATCAGCCCTGTCTGTTTCCGCAAAAAGATAGGCCAGACAATCTGCCATGGCCCTGTGGCCGTCATTCGCCGGGTGATAAAGGTCATAGAAAAACTGCCGTTTTGATATAATATTACCTTCCTCTCTGGACAACTTAAATTGTTCCACTACTGCATCTTTTATGCTCACCATGGGAAGATCATAATGTTCTCCTACCGGTGCAAGCCTGTCCTGTAAATTCCAGTCATCCTGGAAAACGCTGAATAAAAGAATGACAGCAGGCTTATTCTCTGCAGAGAGTATCTTCAATACCAGACTCTCAAAGCAGACACCCTTTGTCTCATCTCCCTCATCATTTACAGCAAATTCTACAACAACTATATCCGGCTCTACCTGGCCATTCCGTAAAATATCCCTTTCATAACGCACAACTCCCAGTTCTGATGAAGTCCCGCCGACACCTGCCTTTATAAAATGAATATTCTCTCCGCCCTCATTCCCGAACATCTCTTTAAATTTCAAATAGGATTGATAGGCATAAGAATTTGTATTTATGGGTTTAGCCCCCGCACCCTGGGTAATTGAGCCGCCAATATAGGCTATAGTGACATCCTCACCATTTTTAGCCCTTTCTATGACAGTTTTCAATCTCCTGTTATTACCCCTGTTTAATAATGATCTGCTGATCATTTCCAAATATTCTTTTGACTCAAACTCAACAGGCGGGTCTGTTTTTATTTCAGGAACTTTATATCCTTCATTAAAATAAAATACAACTGTAGCCTCTGCCATTACCCCTGCCCTGTCAAACTCAAAGACAAATTTCCCCGGGACATCATCGTCTGTAGAC
>JAAYLO010000179.1 GCA_012521855.1 Halanaerobiaceae bacterium | reverse complement strand
GCCTAAAGAAGGGGAAAAACTGGAGATAGACTGTTTTATTATTGAAATAAACAGGGTCAGGGAACACCGGATAGATAAGATTAAAATAATCAGCAGAGAACCGTTAAAGATATTGGATTTCAGGGAGTGAAGGTAATGATTGCAAAAATATGCAGAGGGATTTATAAATTTTTACTGCTATTATTTCTTTTTATTAATATGATACTTCTGGCCAGGGTATTAGGTTATTTTTATCTGCCGGGAGAAGAAACACCGCTCGTAAAGGCAAAACAGGCTGCTGAGACAGTTATCACATATAGTGAAGAACTGGCTTCCAGTTACGGGCTTGAGAATCACAGGGAGATTGCGGATATCCTTGCAAAATTCAAATATGAGATAGAAAAGGCAGAAAATACCGAAGAAGCTGCAAGTTTGATGCTGGATTACGGCAGACAGACCCAGGATGTTATTTTCCGCGTTTTACAGGAGAAGAAGATAAATACTATTTTCAGTATCATCAACAAACAGGAACTCCCGGAATCGGGGAAAATAACCATCTCGAAATTAGGGGATGAGATGAAGATTCTGGATCCTGACGGGATTGTAACAGAGGAAACAAGAGAACAGCTTCAGGAGATTTCATTTAACCAGACACTGGAAATTGAAATAGTAAACGGCAAGGCAGAGCTTGTACCTACAGGTGATATTTTTAACCAGGTGAATTATCTGCAGACAAAGGTTGCTTCTCTGGAGAGACAGTTATTGACTCTTGAACAGAAAGCCGGCTATCAGGGGATCAGCGGCAAAGGTATAATCATTCTGGTTTATGATGAAGATGGTAACACAGAATCTACCGGTATTGTTCACGACCAGGATATAAGGAACATAATAAATGAATTGAAGATAGCCGGTGCTTATGGTATAGAAGTAGGGGGACAGAGATTAACGGTAAACTCAGCTGTACGCTGTGTGGGTCCGACCATGCTGGTAAATAATCAGCCCATCTCTGTAAACCCGATCATAATAAAGGCTGTTGGCAACCCGGAAGTTCTGAAAAGCAGTCTTGATATAATTAAAAATCAGCTGGAAAATTTCGGTATTGTGCTGGAGATACATGTTGAAGATGATCTTCTTTTATCTGGACAAAGCAATTATGAAAGGTGAGCTTTATGAAAAAGATTACTGTTATTAGTTTATTGTTACTTTTTGTTTTACTATTCATAAGTGCCTGTTCCAATGATGAAAAGACCCTGCCGCCTGAACAGGAATATGAGGCAGAAGCTGTTTATGATAGCAGCAGCCTGGAAGAAATAGAAGATATTCCAGGAGATGAAAGTGATAAAGATAATGAGGATCCGGTAATTGACAGCTATTCCGATACAGATGAAATAAGTTCAGTAAAGAGACTATATTATTCACCATTTACGGGAAAGATAGTAAATGAAAATTACCTGAGAAAAGCCCTGCTCGTTATTGTCGAGAATTCCCCAGCAGCCCGTCCCCAATCCGGGCTTGCTGATGCATCTATTGTATACGAAGTAATGGTAGAGGGCGGTATTACCAGATTTCTGGCCCTGTACTGGGATATGATTCCTGAGAAGATTGGGCCTGTACGCAGTGCCAGGCCTTATATGATTGAAATAGCCAGGGAGTATAATGCCTTACTCCTTCATGCCGGAGGCAGCCCTCAAGCTTATGTCATGCTTGCTGAGAATAAGGTTGAATATATAGATCAAATTTATAATGGACAGTATTATTGGAGAAGTAATGACAGGAAAGCACCACACAATTTATATACAGGCAGCATAAGGATACAGAGGTATCTGGACAGAATCCTGGGCCAGGAATATGAGTCCAGGTTTAAATTCCAGCAGGTGAGTTTTATCAAGGCTGATGATAAGAAGGCTGATTACATCAAGCTTCCGCTCTGGGGAGGTACAACTGTTATATATAAGTACAATAACCTGGAAAACCAGTATTACCGTTATTACGGATTTATGGAGACACCTCATCTTCTGGATAATAACAGGCAGATAACAGCAAATAATATTATCATACAATTTGCCAGAACCAGACAGATTGATGATGTCGGTCGTCTGGAGATTGAATTGGAGGGACGAGGGAAAGCATTACTCTTCAGGGATGGAATAATAATAGAGGGTTACTGGGAAAAAGAAGGCGACTCTCTGACAAGATTTTATAACAATTCAGGACAGGCTATGTTATTAAATCCAGGACAGACCTGGGTGACCATAATTCCGGATACAATCAGGCCAGAATACTCCAGTATGGAGGCTGAAAACAGAGACAGTGATGAGGGCAATGATGAACATGACCATGAAAATACAGAAGATGATGAAGAAGAAACTGAAAATAAAATCAAAAATGATTATTATCAGTCGATATTATAAAGATTGGCAGGAGTGATTTTTATGGATGAAAAAGAGATTATTAATCTAATTCAAATGGCTAAAAATGCAAGAGAATATTCTTATTCTCCTTATTCAGATTTTCCCGTGGGAGCTGCATTGCTGTGTGAGGATGGAACTATCTATACAGGTACCAATATAGAAAATGCCTCTTATGGATTAAGTAATTGTGCAGAAAGAACAGCTGTTTTTAAAGCAGTTTCAGAAGGAAAGGGTGAATTTAAGGCAATTGCAGTTGTTGCTGATACTGAGCGGCCTGTGCCACCCTGTGGTGCCTGCAGGCAGGTAATTCAGGAGTTTGGAGAAGATGTTGAGGTAATCATAGCCAACCTGAAAGGTGATTACAGAAGTTTCTCCATAAAAGAACTGCTGCCGGGAGCATTCAGTAGAAAGGATCTGGAGAATGGCTTTTAAATCAGGGTTTATTTCGATAATCGGCAGACCAAATGTAGGGAAATCTACACTTGTTAATAGAATAATAGGAGAAAAAATCAGCATAATCTCCCCCAGACCGCAGACTACCAGAAACAGGATACAGGCAGTGTATACAGATGAAAGAGGCCAGATTATCTTTGTTGACACACCGGGTATCCATAAGGCAAAGAACAAACTGGATCATTATATGGCTGATCAGGTATCGAAGAGCCTGGACGGCATGGACCTGATATTAGTCCTCCTGGATGGAAGTACTCATTTCGGCAGAGGTGATGATTTTATATTTGAACAGCTAAAAGAAATCAAGACACATGTTCTTGTGCTTTTGAATAAAGTAGATTTACTTAAGAAAAATGAATTACCAGAGAGGCTTAAGGAATATGAAGAGAAAAGCGGAAAAGAGATCCTCCCTGTTTCAGCTGTTAGCGGGGAAAATATTGATAAGCTGCTTGAAATTATTTTTTCTCATTTGCCGGAAGGTCCGCAATATTATCCCGAAGATATGCTTACAGATCAGATTGAGCGCTTTATCATTGCTGAATTTATAAGGGAAAAGATCTTTTATCTTACCAGGGAAGAAATCCCCTATGGAACTGCGGTCCTGGTTGAAGAAATGAAGGAGCGTAAAAACGGCTCTGTTTATATCAGGGCTGATATTTATGTAGAGAAAAAATCTCATAAAGGTATAATTATCGGGAAAAATGGGAGTATGCTTAAAGAAATAGGAAAAAGAGCCAGGGAGGATATTGAGAGATTATTACAGGCTGATGTCTTCCTCGATCTCTGGATCAAGGTCCTGAAGGATTGGAGGGAAAAGGAAGACCTTGTCAGGCGGATGGGGTATAAAGACGAATAAGAAAAAGTAATATATATATGCAGGAATAAAGTATTATTTGAAGAATATAATATTAAAATGTATTTAGAGGAGAGTAATATATGGCAATTAAACCACAAGATATGGCAAAAATGATTGATTATACATTATTGAGCCCTGTGGCATCAGTAGATGACATAAAAAAATTATGCCAGGAAGCATATCAATACGAATTTGCAACAGTTTGTGTTAATCCTATTTTTGTACCGATGGCAGCGAAGCTGCTGGCAAACACTTCTGTCAAGGTATCAACTGTTGTAGGTTTTCCTCTAGGTGCAAGTACCTCTGAAACAAAGGCCTATGAAACAAGAAATGCTGTTAAAAATGGTGCCCAGGAGATTGATATGGTCATGAATCTGGGTGCCTTCAAATCAGGGGCACATGATCAGATCCAATTAGATATAAAGGCAGTTGTTGATGCTACCAAAACCGCTGGAGTTTCTTCAGATGTTATAGTAAAGGTGATAATTGAGACCTGTTATTTGACTAAAGAGGAGATTGTTCTGGCCTGTCAATTAATAAAAAATACCGATGCTGATTTTGTAAAAACATCTACAGGCTTTGGCCCGGAAGGTGCGAAGGTGGATGATGTGAGTTTGATCAGAAAAACAGTAGGCAGGGAAATAGGGGTAAAGGCAGCAGGCGGTATTCGTAATTTCAAAGAAGCTCTGGCCATGCTTAACGCTGGTGCCAATCGTATTGGAACCAGTGCAGGAGTTGCTATTGTAACCGGTGAAGGAATCTCTGAAGAAGATTATTAAAATGGGCAGTTTTCAAACAGAGGCAATAATAATTAAACAATTTGATCTTGGCGAATCTGATAAAATTATTACCTGCTATACAAAGGATTATGGCAAAATCAGGGCTGTAGCCAGGGGAGTAAGAATGAGCAAAAGCCCTATATCAGGAACAGTATTGCCTTTTAACTATAATTATATGGTGTTTTATCAGGGCAGGTCAATGCCCCGGATAAACCAGGTAAAGAATATCTATTCTTTTACAGAATTGAGAGAAAACTTAAAGAAGATGGCCTATGCTTCATATATGGCCGAATTTGTTGAAAAAGTAGGGCTGGAGAACGCCCCCAATCAGGCACTCTTTTCCCTGCTTTTATCTAATTTTTATCAGTTGTTGAAGGCAGGGAATGATGAACTTAAATATATTGATTTAATATTTAATATAAAGGTCCTGGCCATACTGGGAATAAAGCCTGAACTGGAGCATTGTGTTATATGTAACAGGGAATTAAATTATTATCAACAGAATATCTTTAATATTGAACATGGCGGGCTTGAGTGCCAGGATTGTTATAAAGAACATCGAGATGAAACAGATATATACCGGTATTTTGTACTGGGGGAAACCATACAAATAATAAAAAAGATCCTTGGTAACGGGATACAACCCTTGCTCAATATAAAAATATCAGACAGGGCCTGTCAGGAGATTGAACAGCTGATCAGGAATTTTACTATCTTTCATCTTGACATAAAATTGAATTCCTGTGAATTCCTGAATATGATAAAAAAATTAGGATAAACTTTTAATGAGGTGATTTTATTGGACGATTTAGAAAAAATTGATGAGATCAGAAAAAGGCTGGGTGTAAGCTATGAAACAGCCTATAATGCACTACAGGAGTGTAATGGAGATGTGATTTCTGCAATAATCAAACTGGAAAAGGAAGGAGCAGAAGGCAAGAAAATCAATACGGATGTGCTGCATGTAAAGGGCCAGGAGTTAATTAATAAGATCAAGGAGCTTATTAAGGAAGGAAATGTAAACAAGATTGTTGTAAAGAATGATGAAAAAACACTGGCAGAAATCCCGGTAACAGCAGGATTAGTCAGTCTGGTTCTCTTCCCCTATTTAACCCTACTGGCTGGAGCAGCTGCTCTATACAAAGATTATACATTGGAAATTGACCGCAGCCAGAGTAAAAATGAAGAGAATTAACTATTTTATGAAGAATTATAATTTCTCTATAGAAATTATAATTTTTCTATATTTAATAATATCTTTAAATACTCATGTCCGGGGGTATTAAGATATGCTAAGCAGGGAAATAATTGAAGAAAGAGAAAGCCGTTTTCTTTCTCCATATGCATGTTTAAGTAAAAACAGCAAGGGGAGACTGTATGAGGAGAAAGAATGTGATATAAGGACAATTTTTCAGCATGACCGGGACCGGATAATTCATTCCAAGGCTTTCCGGAGGCTGAAACACAAAACCCAGGTATTTATTGTTCCTGAGGGTGATCATTACCGCACCAGATTGACACATACACTGGAGGTGTCGCAGATTGCCAGGACTATTGCCAGAGCCCTTGCTTTAAATGAAGATCTTACTGAGGCAATTGCACTGGGCCATGATCTGGGACATACTCCCTTTGGACATGCAGGAGAGCTGGCTCTTGACCAGGTAACGAGGACAGGTTTTTCCCATAACAGGCAGAGTTTACGGGTAGTCGATATAATTGAAAGATTAAATTTAAGTTTTGAAGTAAGAGATGGAATCTTAAAACATACCGGACCGGAAAAGCCGCTGACACTGGAAGGCCGGATAGTGAGGCTCGCTGACCGGATTGCTTACATAAATCATGATCTGGATGATGCAATCCGGGCCGGTATAATAAAAAACGAAGATATACCGGCTGATTTAGTAAAAGTATTGGGTGACAGCAGTTCTGCCAGAATAGATAAAATGATCAGAGATATTATTGAATCAAGTACAGGGCAAAGCGAAATAAGGAGATCAAGAGAAGTAGAAGAAGCCACAGAAAAACTGCGTGATTTTCTTTTTGAGAAGGTATATATCGGATCAATTGCCAAAAAGGAAGAAAGAAAAGCAGTCAGGCTTGTTCAGGAGTTATACAGATATTATATGGAAAATCCCGGAGAAATATCAGCAAATATAGATCAGGAAGAAGAAAAAGAACAGAAGATTATTGATTATATTGCCGGAATGACAGATATATATGCTATTAGAAAATGGCAGGAGATAAATATACCAAAACCCTGGAAAGAAAAAAATTAAAAATATAAGCAGGAATTTTTAATTTTATCATGAACTAAATATATCTGGTGAGAAATTATCCCTGCACAAAGTTGCCCCTTAAAGCTCTTTATATTTATTTTAAAATATGAAGGATTTTTAAAACAAATGCAGAATTTTTAATACAGGGTGAATAAAAAATGTCAGGGATAAATGGGGATTTTGTCGAAAGGATAAAGTATAGTCTTGATATTGTAGATATAATATCAGAATATATCCCTTTAAAGAGAACAGGTAATAATTATACAGCCCTCTGCCCATTTCATCAGGAGAAAACACCTTCTTTTACAGTTAACCCTGATAAACAGTTTTATTACTGTTTCGGGTGCGGCAGCGGCGGGGATTTAATCAGTTTTGTGATGGAAATAGAGAACATTTCCTTTCGGGAAGCCCTGAAAATACTGGCAGAACGGGCTGGCCTGGACCTGCCTGCATCAGACATCTCATTTCAGGAGAGAGATAGAAAAGAGAGAGAGCTGATTTTCACCATCAATAAACTGAGTGCAAAGTTCTATCATTATCTTCTGATGGAATCAGAAGCAGGAGAAAAAGCAGTTAAATATATGGCAGACAGGGGTTTTGACAGGAATGATCTCAGGTCATATTATTTAGGTTATGCCCCTGATGGATGGCAGGCCTTAACAAATTTTCTGCAGAAACGGGGATTTACAGGGGAGGACATATTAAAAGCAGGCCTGGCTTTACAGGGGAAAAACGGTAAGCTTTACGACCGTTTCCGTGACCGGATCATTTTTCCGATTTATAATATAAGAGGAGAGGTAATTGCTTTTGGAGGCAGGACCCTTAAAGAGGCTGAAAATACTCCCAAATACCTGAATTCTCCGGAAACGGCTGTTTATAAAAAGGGCAGGAATCTATATGGCATAAATTGGGCCCTGGATGAGATGAGGAAAACAGGAAATGTCGTTATAATGGAGGGTTACACAGATGTAATACAGGCCCATAAACATGGTATAAATAATGCTGTTGCTTCACTGGGAACTGCTTTTACCATTGAACAGGCACAGCTCATGAAAAGATATGTATCCAATGTTTATATATCATATGATGCAGATGCTGCCGGAGCCAGGGCTACCTTAAGGGGTCTGGATATTTTAAGTAAGGAGGGCTTAAATATCAGGGTGATAGAATTACCTCCTGATAAAGACCCGGATGAGTTTATAAAGAATGAGAAAAAAGCAGGTTTTGGTAGATTGATGGATGATGCCGTTAACCTGATGGAATTTAAGATTAAACAGGCTGCCGGTAATTATGATCTATCAAGGATTGATGATAAAATTACTTTTACAAAAAAACTTGCCGGATTACTGTCTGAAATAAATGATACTATAGAAAGAGAACTGCATATTCAAAATGCTTCCAGGAAATATAATATTGAACTGGAAACACTCAAAAAAGGCGTAAGTATATATAGATC
>JAAYLO010000015.1 GCA_012521855.1 Halanaerobiaceae bacterium | reverse complement strand
TTTAAAGGATACTAATAAAAGCCGCCAGAAGCCGGGTAATAAATCAGCTCTGCTGGAAGACACGCTGAGGAGTTTTGGAGTAAATGCCAGGGTAATAAAGGTCAATCACGGGCCTACAATTACACGCTATGAGATTCAACCTGCTTCAGGTGTGAAGGTAAGTAAAATTGTAAGTCTGGCTGATGATATCGCTCTGGCTCTTGCTGCACCTGCTGTAAGAATTGAAGCCCCCATTCCCGGAAAGGCAGCTGTGGGTGTAGAAGTACCGCATTTGAAAAATATTACTATTGGAATAAAAGATGTAATTTCTTCAAACGAATTTCTTAACACAGATTATAAAATACCTCTTGCCCTTGGAATGGGAATAGACGGCATACCTGTAGTAATAGACCTGACCCAGATGCCTCACCTTTTGATAGCTGGTGCTACTGGTTCAGGTAAAAGTGTCTGTATAAATACAATAATCGCCAGTATTTTATATAAGTCAAGACCTGATGAAGTAAGACTGATACTTATTGACCCCAAAAAGGTTGAACTGAGCTCTTATGTTGATCTCCCGCATTTATTTGCACCGGTAGTCTTTGATCCCAAAAAAGCAGCAGCCGTTTTAAAGCTCGTTGTTGATGAGATGGAAAGCCGTTATGAATTATTTTCGATAATGGGCACCAGGGATATTGAATCATATAACAGAAAATCACCAGCAGAAGAGAATCTGCCCTATATTGTAGTCATCATAGATGAATTATCTGATCTGATGATGGTGGCAGCACATGATGTAGAAGATAATATCTGCCGTTTAGCACAGATGGCAAGAGCTGCGGGCATTCATCTTGTGATTGCAACACAACGTCCTTCTGTTGATGTTATAACAGGCCTCATAAAAGCTAATATACCCAGCCGGATTTCATTTGCAGTATCTTCACAGACTGATTCCAGAACTATTCTGGATACTGGAGGAGCTGAGAAACTGCTTGGCAAAGGTGATATGCTGCTCCATCCAACAGGTACTCAAAAACCCCAGAGAGTACAGGGAGCATACATTACAAATGAGGAAATTAATAACCTGGTCAATTTTGTCAAAAAACAGGCAGATCCGGATTTTTCTTTTGATGTTGATGATATCGATAGTTTTAAAATTAATATGGGGAATGATGATGAACGTGATGAATTATATAAAGAAGCTATCAAGTTAGTTGTCAATTATCGTGCTTCAATATCCATGCTTCAGAGAAGACTGCATATAGGGCATTCCCGTGCTGCCAGAATGATAGATATGATGGAAGAAGACGGTATAGTCGGCCCGTATGCCGGAAGCAAAGCCAGGGAAGTATTAATTTCAAAAGAAGAACTGGAAGAATTCTTAAATGGGGAAAAATGGAAAGGGAAAAATGATGATATGAAAAAAACAGGTGAAGAAAATGCCTGGTAAATCAAAAACCAAAATAATTAAAGGACTTTTAAAATAATAAGAGAATTATATATAGAGAATTACATACTATAAGAACATTTGAATATATTGCTGAGATCTTTATATAAACTTAATTGCTGCCGAAAGGAGGGAAATATTTTTGAGTATCGGAAAGAGGCTTAAAGAATGCAGAGAGCAAAAGAATATTTCTTTAAGGGAAGTTCAGGATAACCTGAAAATAAGAATCAGATATCTTGAAGCTCTGGAAAATGACAATTTCGATATTATTCCAGGCGAGGCATATACACGGGCATTTATCAAAAGTTATGCAAATTTTCTGGGAATAGATCATCAGGAATTGTTGGCGGAGTACCAGAAAATAAAGGAAGAAGAAGAAAAACAGCTGCTGGAAAATATGGAAGAGCAAGAAAAAAAGACATCTCTTTTAGCCGGAAATAAAACTCTGCTAAGTTCGATAATTATAATACTGGTCCTGGTTATTATAATAGCATATCTGGTCTATTATATATTTAATATCAGGAATAGAGAGACAGGTGTACATCCGGCAAATAATGTATCAACAAATATAGATAATATATTTATAAATAGGGGAGATATTGATCTTTCTGAAAACAATAGTCTTGATATTAGTGTCATGGAAAATAATGAGTTAGAGAATTATATAGGTGATAATGATGAACAGATATTTGAAATAGATGAGGAAATATTATCTGAAAAAGATATTGAGGAAAAAGAGATTGAATTAATTGTTACAGAGGAAACCTGGCTGCAGATAATCGTAGACGGTAAAAATGTTTTTGAGGGTACACTCTACAAGGGTGACAACAGGATTTACAGGTACAAAGATAGTATATCATTAAAAATAGGCAATGCAGCAGGCTTACAGGTTAAAAAAGATAATGAAATATATGGCCCATGGGGAGAAAGAAGTGAAGTAGTAAAAAAAGTAATACAGTAAAAAACGGTCTTATAAAAGACCGTTTTTTATGGTGGAGGGGGAAGGATTTGAACCTTCGTAGGCTTCGCCGACAGATTTACAGTCTGCTCCCTTTGGCCACTCGGGCACCCCTCCATATAAATATATGAATTATCTTGATATTGGAAGCATGAGGCAAGAAAAAAGATGTCAGATGCAGGATCGATTTCTGGCTTCCGATTTACAACCTCAGACCTCATTTAAGGAATCAGGAGGCAAGATGCCGGATGCAGGAAAGACCTCCGTTTACCGACTTCAGACTTCCTGGCTCCGATATCCTGCCTCCTGGCTCAGTTGTGGCACCCTCAAGGGGATTTGAACCCCTGCCGCCAGG